>OMSS01000004.1:3463-25419 GCA_900313795.1 uncultured bacterium
AATGGTGTGCACAGGTTTCGAAACTTACAGGTTACGAAAACGCAAACCACATAGAAGAAACAGCCGAACAACCTGAACAACCCGTTGAAACAAAATAATTTTTTCAAAAACAAACCGCTTGATTTTAAGTAATCAAGCGGTTTTTTAATGTTTAATCTTACCTTTCAAACAATTTTGATTAATCACCCAAAATGTAATTCAAAATAGTTCTTACGCCCACGCCTGTTGCACCTTTCGGGTTTTCAAGAACTGCATTTTCGATAACCGAAGTTCCTGCAATATCGATGTGTGCCCAAGGAGTTTCACTATCGACGAAGTTTTGAAGAAACAAGGCGGCAACCGTTGTTCCGCCACCTCTTCCGCCAGAATTTTTCATATCAGCGACGTCACTCTTGAGTGTGTCAAAATATTCAGGGTACATCGGCATTTCCCAAAGTCTCTCGCCGTTTTCGTCACCGCATTTGACCAATTTTTTAATGAGTTCGTCGTTGTTACCCAAAATACCTGAAGCAACGCTGCCCAAAGCGACCATACAAGCACCTGTAAGGGTTGCAATATCAATAATAGCATCAGGATTGAGTTGTTGAGCGTAACAAAGAGCGTCTGCAAGAGTCAATCTGCCTTCTGCATCGGTGTTGTCAATTTCGATTATTTTACCGTTCATTGCTGTAACAATGTCGCCTTGTTTGTATGATGAACCGCTCGGCATGTTTTCGCAAGCCGCAATGAGAGCATGGACTTCGACGTTCGGCTTGAATTTCTTGATATTTCTCATAATCGAAAGAACAGCCGCAGCACCTGACATATCGTCCTTCATTGTGAGCATTGAACTTGCCGGTTTCAAGTTCAAGCCGCCAGCATCAAACGTAATGCCCTTGCCGATAATGACAATTTTCTTTTTCGCCTTTTTAGGCATATATTCCATGTGAATAAATCTTGGCGAATGTGCACTACCTTGTGCAACTGCTGCAAAAGCACCCATTTGCATATTTTCGATATCGATTCTTTCGTAAATCTTGACTTCGTCCAAATCCAAATTTTCTGCTATGTCTGCAAGGTATGCAGGAGTAATGTTTTGAGCAGGTTCGTTAATCAATTCTCTTGCGTAATTAATCGTATCACCGATAAGCAAGCCTTTTTCAAATCCGATAACTGCCTTGTCGTAATTTTTCTTGTCAAATTCAGCAATAGTGAAGTTTTCGACGGTCGGTTTTACGTCTGATTTGTACTTATCAAACGAAAATCCGCCAATCATTGTGCCTTCAACGATTGTTTTTGCACAAGCAGCAGGGTCGAAGCCTGCACAGCCTGCACCGTGGAGCATTGAAACAACGTTTTTAACATTTTCCATTGTTTTGACTTTTTGAATAACTTTCGATGCCAAAACACGAAGTCTGTTGAGGGTGAATTCGTCTCTTTTTCCCAAACCGACAATCAAAACTTTCGTCAAGATTTTGTGGTTAGGAACAGGAAGGACGTACATTTTGCCAAATTCGCCCGTAAAATGTTCTTTTTTGATTACGAAATCGGAAATCACATTTGACAATTCCTTGTCAACAGCACCTGTTGCACCACCAGGGAGTGTTGTTCCCTCAAATAAATTTACAATCAATAAATCCGATTTAATCTCCGTCACCGAGATTTGTTTGATTTTAAAGTTCATTATTGCTCCTTTTAACTGTTATATTTAGTCATTAATCGTTCCACCCACTCGAAAATAAACGAAATTTCATAGGGTTTCGGCAAATATAAATCCGCCCCCGAATCCAAAATCGAATCTTTATCGTGAATGACCGATGTCATTATTATATTTGAATTTTTAAATCTTGCATCTTTTTTAAATTTCCGACATATTTCAAAGTCGGCAACATCATTTGCACTACCTGCATCAAGAATTATTACAGACGGAATGAATTCATCTGTCGCTTCCTCATATTTATTAATCGTCTTAACCTCGAAACCACGCATCTTTGCACCAGTTTCAAGCAAAAATGAAAGTGCATAATCAGGTTCTAAAATCAATAATTTTGCATTGTAATCCTTCAACTCAACCGAATTTTCCGCAACAAGTTTCGGGCGATCGTAAATATACGACGACGTTTTGTTCGCCTCGGCAATGTTTTTCACAGAAATTAGCGAGTGCAAAGCCTGCTTCAATCCTCTGATTTTGCGGTATTCGTTCGAAATTATCCCAATGCTAATCGAAACAAGGTTGATTTTTCTATTCGGAACATCGTCGCCATAAAGCGTGATGAAACCTTTTGCGGCATCTTCGGTCGAATAAAATTTCTTCGTCGCCGAATTGAACCCATTGACCAAACCTTTCGCAATCGTTTCCGCCTTCAAAGGAGTCGTGATTACCAAAAATTCACCATCTGCCGTAATTCCCACGAAATCATCGTCGAGTGCTTTTTTAGCGATTGCTCCAAAAGTTTGTTTCATTTTTCAGCCGCAAGTTCGCCATAAATTTCCTTATACTGGTCGAAATTGTTTATCCCGATTAACATTGCAGCCCAAATTTTGTCGGAATTAATCACTCTTTTTAAATATTTAAAAGAAATTCTTTGATTTGCAAGTCCCGTCACAGAGTCTGTTTCCGTCTCAAAATGACGTCTCAAATGTGCCTGAATTCTTGCCAAAAATTCGCTTGAAGCAATCGGTTCGCTCATAAAATCGTCCGCTCCGAAATTCAAAGCGTCAATTCTATCTTGCATGTGGCTCGATTTTGACAAAACAACAAGGACAGGACGAATAGAATTGCAGTGTTCCCGAATTTTAGCAATGGCAGTCTTTTCGCTTATGCCGTCCGAAATCAACACCAAATCAGGCTCGATCTCCGACAACATCATCTCCGCAACCGTCAAATCCGATGCAAGATAAACGCTTATGCCCGCACTCTCAAGGGTACGTTTGTTTTTTAACGCCTGCTCTTTCCTATTGTCAATTATCAATACCGCTTCTTGCATTATTTCATCTTCGCCTTAACATCGTCGCCGATTTGTGCAATCGGGAATTTTACCTCAAACACTGTCTTTTCGCCCTTTGCATAAGTGCAAATCGTTCCATTCATTCTTTCGACAAGTGTTTTTGTCAAAAACAACCCAAGTCCAGACCCTTGTGTTTTTTGAGTCAAAGGGGTCGAAAGTCTCGTGAATTTTTCAAAAATTCTGTCCCTATCTTTTTCATCAATGACAGCACCGACGTCCGAAACTCTTATAATAACAGCCTTATCGTCTTGCGTAACTTCAACATCTATACCGGTATTCTCATTTGAATACTTATGAGCGTTTTCAATAATATTCAAAATTATCTGTTGAAATTTGTCCGTATCGACTAAAATTTCGTTCAAATTGTCCACCACCTTGAAATTAAAATGATTTTTAGAACTTTGAGCGGCAATCAATTTCATCGAATTTTCCACCAAAGGTGCAATATTAACCTTTTTCAAGACCAATTTTTCAACGTCGTTCTTTGAAACGGCAAGCAAATTTTCTGTCAATTTAATCAACCGATTTGCCTGCTCTTTTATGATTAAAAGGAACTTTTGCTTTTGTTCCTCGGTAAGCCTATCGCCCGAAGTCAAAAGAGTATCTGCAAAGCCTCTTATACTCGTCAATGGCGTTCTGAGTTCATGGCTGACTGTCGAAATAAAATCCGCCTGAACAGTCTGCAAACTTTTTTGTTCCTTTTCGTTCATAATTGCCTGATATTATGTATTTTCGTCGTTGTTTTGCTGATTTTCGTTAACATTCGCTGCAATCGGAGCACCTGTTACTCGTTCCAAATTTGCTGCCGCAATGTTATAGTTCATCAAGTTCGAATAATATTCTAGTTGTGCCTTGCGATAAGTGTTTTCAGCATCTTTGAGTTCAACAGCATCGCCAAGACCAACCTTGTATCTTCCGCTTGCAAGGTCATATTGTTCTTTCGCCTGCATCATAGCAAGTTGTGAAACAGGGATTGAATCTTTTGCATTTTGCAAGTCGATATACGCTTGTTTTACTTCAAGATAAACCGATTGTCTTGTGTTTTCCAAGTCAGCAACGTCCTTCTTTGCCGTTGCTTTCGCTTCATCAAGTTGTTTTTTAACCAACAAACCGTTGAAATTGCTATAAGAAAAATTTCCCCCGATTTGATAACCTGTGTCTTTTCCAGGGTTTTTGCCACCGTATTGGAATGAAGCAAATGCGTTCAAATCAGGCAAGAATGCTCTTCTTGACGCTTTGACCAACAGTTGTGAACCTTCGACCTTTTTCTTCGCTGCCAAATATTCTGGACGTGTCTCAAATGCCGTATTCAACATATCATTGAGTGCAACTTCATAAGTTCTCGTCTCAAGATTTTCATCGATTGCATAATTTTCAAACTCTGGCTGACCAATCGCATTATTTACGTTCGCATAAGCAAGTTTGACTGAATTCTTCGACTTAATAAGGTCGAGTTTCGCCTTGCCAAGATTGTATTCCGCAGTCAAGACGTCGATTTTCGCCTTCGTACCTATTCTATAAAAAGCGTTTGCTTGTTCAAGGTGAACTTGAAAATCATGAACAGAATCTGTCATAACTCTTTCTTGTTGCATAGCGTAAAGCAAATTATAGTAAGACTTTTTGACATTGAAAATAACATCGTTGATGCTTTTTTGAACGTTATCTTCAGATGCTTCGTAAGTCTTTTTCGCAAGGTCAGCCTCTGCCTTCGTTTTACCAAAATCGAACAACTTCAAATTCGCTGAAACAGTCGGCAAATAGAACATATTATACCTTTGTGACGGAGGAGTAAACGATGTTACGAGCATATCGTTTCTCGAATATTCACCGCCAACTGTAATTCTCGGGAAATATGCCGACCAAGCCTGTGCGATTTTTGTCTTATAAATTTCAGCAGAACTTTGTGCTGAAATAATTGACGGGTGGCTTGCAAGTGCAATTTTCACACAATCATCAACCGTTACAATCTGACCTACTTGTTCATTTGCAACTTCTGAATGATATTCTTCCCTTTTTAACGAAGCATTGATTTTGTCCGCAATCGACTTTGCCGAATCAATTTGAGTAGAATTTTGAGAATTCTTATTCAAATGAGCGTCCATTCCGTCAACATTCGGCAAGGTTTCTGACTTGACTTCGGATTTTGCCCCGTCAACTGTATTGTCCGCTTGCTCTTGAATAGCAACCCTATCAAACTTTTGCGTTGTTTTGTTTTCATTCGCCACTGTCGGCAATACCACCGCCAATAACAAGATTAATGTAGTTATAAGTTTCTTATTCATATCTTCCTCGAAGAATTTTATTTTTGTTCACCATCAATATTTTGATGCTTTTTCTTTCTTTTTTCCATAAATTTATTTACAAAATTTTGGACAATTACATAAAAAGCAGGAGTCAAAACTGTACCTAAAGTACCGGCAGCAATCATACCGCCAAATACTGTTGAACCGACTGAAATACGGCTGTTTGCACCTGCACCTGTCGCCACAACCATCGGCAATACACCAAGTACGAATGCAACTACCGTCATCATAATTGCTCTAAATCTCAAGTGTGCCGCCTTTAATGCCGCATCTTCTACGCTCAAGCCATGCTCTTCGTGTTCAACTTTCGCAAATTCAACAATCAAGATTGCCTGTTTCGTCGCCAAACCAATCAACATAATCAATCCTACCTGTGAATACAAGTCCAAAGATTGGTTAATCATCAACTGGAATGTCAACGCACCGATTGCCGCAACCGGAGCAATCAAGATTACTGATACAGGAATTGTCCAACTTTCGTACAATGCTACCAAGAACAAATATACAAATAACAATGCAAGTGCAATTACGACACCCGTTTGCCCCGAAGATTCACGTTCTTGTGCAGATGTACCTGACCACTCGTACGTAATATCTCTCGGAAGTACACGTTCTACAAGATTTTCAACAGCCTTCATCGCTTCACCGGTACTTCTTCCCTTTGCAGGTTGTCCGCTGAATTGAACTGATTTGTATTGGTTGTATCTTGTAATCGCCGCAGGGCCTACTGTCGGAACAAGCTTGACCATTGCCGTAACAGGTACCATTTTACCCGTTTTATTCTTAACGTAAATATTTGCCAAATCTTCAGCCGAACGTCTATACTTTTGTTCTGCTTGAAGTTGAACCCTATAAACACGACCCAATTTGTTGAAGTCGTTTACATAATATGTACCCAAAGTACCTGCCAATGTTGAATATAACTCTTGTAAGTCAACGTTTTGTGCAAGAACTTTATCATTATCTATCTGAACAATGTACTGCGGAACGCTCGATTGGAATGTTGTATAAATATAATCAATGTCCTTATCTTGCAATGCTGCTTGTTGCAACATTCCTGAATATTTATCCAAATCGGTATAAGAATATTCACCTTTTGAAAGCATTTGAAATTCCAAACCACCCAACATACTCATACCGCTAATTGCCGGAGGGGAGAAGAATATCGCTTTACCTTCGTTTACAACGCCGTTAATTCTTGCGTTAATTTGTTTTTTAATACCGTCTGCAGACAAATCTGTCGGTTTGCCTTGGATTTTTCTGATAACCCATTGGACAGGATTTACTTGACGTTCGTCCCAATCGTGCAAGTCGGCGATGACAAACGCAAGGTTCGAAGGACCATTTCCGCCAAATGTCATTGTATATTTAATACCTTCAATATCTTTAATACGTTGGTTGATGTTCAAACATACTGCCTTTGTTCTTGCGATTGATGCACCTGGAGGCAATGTAACTTGACCGATAAGAACCGCTTGGTCTTCATCAGGAATAAATCCTGTCGGGATATACATAAATTCACCCGCCAAAACTGCAATAATCGCAAAATATGTTATCAATGTAAGTTTTTGATTGTGAACAAATTTTCTTACAAATGACATATAAATTTCTGTCAATTTTTCAAAATATACGTTGAAAGAATTGAACATTACAGCAATTAGTTTTGTGAAATGATTTGACGGAACTTTGTTCGGGTCGTGTGCCTTCAATACGATTGAACACATTGCCGGTGACAGGGTCAACGCACAAACCGCTGACAATGCGATTGATACCGAAATAAATACCGCAAATTGCTTATACATCATACCCGACAATCCGGGGATAAACGCAACAGGGACGAATACCGCCATCAATACCATCGCCATCGCAACCAATGCACCGCCAACTTCTTCCATCGTCAACTGCGTTGCGGTGACAGGGTCTTTACCTTCTTCAATGTGCCGCCTTACGTTTTCAATTACAACAATAGCGTCATCGACTACGGTCGCAACCGCCAAAATCATCGCAAACAACGTCAACAGGTTAATTGACATACCCAGTGGCGGTAGGGCAACGAATGTTCCCAAAAGTGACACAGGGATTGTTACACAAGGAATCAACGTCGAACGCCAATCGCCCAAAAATATAAAAATAATCAAAATAACGATGATTGATGTGATAATTACCGTAAACTCAACTTCCTTGATTGACTCACGGACGAACTTCGTACCATCGTTGATAACTTCAATCTTCAAGCCTGTCGGCAACGTTTTTTCAATTTCGACAATCTTCTTCTCCATCAAGTCCATGATGCTGATTTCGTTTGCACCAGGGAGTCTGACGACCTGAATAATTGCCGCAGGGTCACCGTTTACAATACCAAATCCGTCGTAAGTTTGTGAACCCATTTCGATTCTTGCAATATCTTTTAATTTAGTTTGCGAACCGTCTGAATTTGCCTTAACAATAATTTCTTCATATTGTTTCGGATCAACCAAACGACCTTGTGTTCTCAACGTCAATTTCAACTCTTGCGGATTATCTCCGGGTTCTTGCCCCAAGAAACCAGCCGCAACAAGTGTGTTTTGGTCATTAATCGCCTTAACGATTTCCGACATACCGACTTTCAGTTTCGCTGCTTTTTGTGCATCAAGCCATACACGGATTGAATAATCTCCGGCACCGTAAACCGCTACGTCACCAACCCCTTCAACACGCTTAAATTCATCTACCAAGAAGATTTTCGCATAGTTTGTCAAATCAAGTTGTGACCAAGAACCATCCTCTGAACGCAAGTTAAATGTACCAGTACCAGGGCCACTAACTTTATTAACCGCCGTAATACCAAGTCTTTTAACTTCTTCAGGCAACTTCGGTGTTACCTGTTGCAAACGGTTTTGTACGTTTACAAGGTTAATATCCTTATCCGTTCCAACCTTGAAATAAATCGTTAAGTTATAAGTTTGGTCATAAGATGTTGATGTCATATAAAGCATGTTTTCAACACCGTTGACCTGTGATTCAATCAACGACGCAACAGACGATTCTACGTCACTCGCACTCGCACCTGTGTAATTCGCCGTAACTGAAACTTGCGGCGGCGTAACATCAGGATACTTTTCAAGTTGCAATGTCAACATCGCAATCAAACCGACAATCGATATGAAAATTGCGATAACCATTGCAAATCTAGGTCGTTTAATGAAAAAATATAAATCTTTTTTCTGATTATTTTCGTTGCTCATTGATTATTCCTTATCAATATTCTTCTTTTTCTTTTGGTTAGGTTTAAGCGTCATATTTGAGTGGTCAGCTTCATCTCTTGCTTCCACTTTTTCCGCTTTTTCTTCAGCCGTAAGTTCAATAACTTGAACTTTTGAACCTTGTCTGATACTTTGAAGATTGCTTGAAATAATCGTATCTCCTGCTTTTAAGCCGCTTTTTACTATCCAATTTTTATCAATCGCTCCGCTAACTTCAATATCTTGTTGTTTAGCACAGCCTTTTTCGTCAATAATCCAAACATATTTTCCGTTTACGGATTCCAAAACTGCTTCTTGCGGTACGGTTGTTACTTTTGTTTGATTTTTTGCGGTAACAACAACACGAACAAAGTCATTCGGGATTAATTGATGTTTTTTGTTTGAGAATGTTGCTCTCATTGTCAACGTTCCCAAGTCTTTATCAATTTGGTTATCCATAAAATCGAGTTTGCCGGTTTCATCGTAAACACTTTCATCAGCAAGTTTCAACGCAACATCTACGTTGTTGAAAATGTTGTTATCATTACCGTTTTTGTATTTTTCCAAATCTTCAGGTTTTGCTGTAAATGTTGCATAAACAGGGTCAATCGTAACGAGTGTCGCAAGTTCGCCAACTTGTGCGTTAACGTAGTTGCCTTCTGTGATTGAAAGTTCACCGATTTTGCCGTCAAACGGAGCATAAATTTTTGTATAACTCAAATCAAGTCTTTTCTTTGCCAAATCTGCTCTTGCAGCATCAACTGATGCTCTATCAGCAGCGTATTTCGAAAATGCTTGGTCATAGTATGAACGGCTTACATAATCACCCTTTACAAGTTCTTTCGCTCTGTTCAATTCAACGAGTGAGTTTTCATAACTTGCTTGGACTCTTCTCAATGCCGCTTCAGCATTTTTTACTGCAATAATATATTCATCAGGTTCAATCTGGAACAAAAGTTGACCTTTTCTAACATAATCACCATCTTGGTAATATTTCTTTTGGAGCCAACCGCTTACACGAGAAACTATCTTGACATCTTTCTGTGCTTGAATACGTCCGACAAAATCCATTGATTCGTTAATCTCTTCTTCAGCAATAGTAACCGTTTCAACCTTTGTCGGCATACTCATCATCTTTGCGGCTATTTGACCGCCGATAATTGCCGAAACCTTGTGAAATACAATCGGTGCAACGATTACGATAAGTGCAACGATTATATATAATTTAACCTTTTTTGATTTATTCTCGTTATTTTCCATGGATTTATCCTTTTTTTAATTCACATTGTGTTGTTTTGACAACAAAAATTATAACATAAACAACTTAAAATATAGCAAAATTATAACACGAAGATAATGTTTAGTAACAAAAAAGCCTATCCCAATCAGGATAGGCTTTCCGAATGTTTACATCAGTTTACAATTTAGCACCCTTTGGAACAACCGTTACGCCGCCGTTTGAAACAACAAAACCTCTTGCAAGATCTTCATCTCGGTTGAAACCGATTCTTGTATAAGGAGGAACATCAACGTTTTTGTCAATGATTGCCTTTTTGATTTCAGCGTGACGACCGATGTTTACGTTTTCCATCAAGATACTGCCTGTAACGTTTGCAAATGAGTTAATTCTTACTTGCGGTGAAAGTACACATCTTGAAATGCTACCACCAGAAATGATGCAGCCTTCTGAAACCATTGAGTTGGTTGCCATACCAATTCTGTCGCCTTCTTCCCAAATGAATTTTGCCGGTGGGAAGTTGTAATTAAAAGTTCTCAAAGGCCATTCTTTTGAGTACAAATTCAATTCAGGTGTGTAATCGAGCAAGTCCATATTTGCTTGCCAGTAACTGTCGATGCTTCCGACATCTTTCCAGTAACCTTTTTCCGTCGGAGTCATTCCGTCGAATTCATTTGTCGTGAAGTCGTAGATGAAAATTCTTTCTCCGTCTTTCAACATTTTTGGAATGATGTTTTTACCGAAGTCGTGGTTTGAATTTTCAAGTTCAGCATCGATTTTCAATTCATTGACGAGTTTGTCTTTGTTGAAAATGTAGTTGCCCATTGACGCCAAACACCAATCAGGTCTGCCGGGGATTGCTTTCGGTTTTTCTTTCGGTTTTTCAACGAAACCTGTGCATCTCCAGTCATCATCAACTTCGATGATACCAAATTCGCTTGCTTCTTCAATCGGAATAGGAATTGCGGCAATAGTCAATGCTGCATCTTTTTCCTTGTGATAATCGAGCATAAGTCTTACGTCCATCTTATAAATGTGGTCACCACCGAATACACAAACGTAATCAGGGTCTTCATCATAGATGTGAGTAAGGTTTTGGTAAACTGCGTCAGCCGTACCTTGGTACCAGTGACCATCTGTTCTCATTTGAGCCGGAACAAGGTCAATGTACTGCCCGATAATCGGTGACAAAGGCCAACCTCTCGTGATGTGAAGGTTCAATGAGTCTGATTTGTACTGTGTCAGGATTTTGATTTTGTGGAATCCCGAGTTTACAAAGTTGTTAATTACAAAGTCGATAATTCTGTATCGACCACCGAACGGAACCGCCGGTTTTGCTCTGTCTCTCGTCAACGGATAAAGTCTTCTTCCTTCCCCGCCTGCGAGAATCATTGTTAAGCATTTGTCTGTCAGCATTTTTTCGTACCTTTCGTTTTCTGCTTATTGTGATACTTTTATTCTTCTTCTAAACTTAATACCGCCATGAAAGCCTCTTGCGGAACTTCTACCCGTCCGACCGCTTTCATACGCTTTTTACCTCTTTTTTGTTTCTCAAGCAATTTTCTCTTTCTGGTAATGTCACCACCGTAACATTTATCCAAAACGCTTTTTCTCATTGCTTTGATGTTTGTTCTTGCGATAATTCTTCCACCGATTGCCGCCTGAATTGCGACCTCAAACATCTGCTTCGGAATTATATCCTTCAATTTTGTCGTAAGTTTTTGACCCACATAGAATGCATTATCTTTGTGAACGATTGCACTCAAAGCATCAACCACTTCACCTGCAAGCATTATGTCAAGTTTCACCAAATCACCTTTTCTGTAATCACAGAACTCGTAATCTAAACTTGCATAACCCTTAGAACGTGATTTGAGTTGATCATAAAAATCAGTGATGACTTCGCTCAACGGAATATCATATTCTAAGTTCACTCTTATTTTATCAAGATATTGCATATTTTTAAAGATGCCACGTTTACTTTGTGACAATTCCATAAGAGAACCCACAAATTCATTCGGCGTAATAATATCGACTTTGACATAAGGTTCTTCAATATAGTCACGATACTGTGCATCAGGCAAGTTTGCCGGATTGTCGATATCGATGACTTCGCCATTCGTTTTGTGAACCTTATAAACTACGCTCGGAGCAGTTGTGACAAGCGATATGCCATATTCACGCTCAAGTCTTTCTTGTGCAATTTCCATGTGCAACATACCCAAAAATCCGCATCGAAAGCCAAAGCCCAATGCCGAAGAGGTTTCAGGCTCAAACGTAATACTTGAATCATTTAATTTTAATTTTTCTAAAGCCTCTTTCAAATCCGCATACTGGTCGTTTTCGACAGGATACAAGCCCGAGAATACCATTGGAAGAGCTTCTTTATATCCTTCAAGCGGTTCAGTTGCAGGATTATCAACGTGAGTAACCGTGTCGCCGACAAATCGTGTAATTTCCTTAATTGACGCCGCAAGATAACCTACATCGCCTGTTTTGAGTTCTTTTACGGGAACTCGTTTCGGGTTAAGATAGCCAAGTTCAACGATTTCAAATTCCCTGTTTGTCGCCATAAATCGGACTTTATCACCATTTTTGATTGAACCGTCAACGACTTTGAAATAGCAAACCGTACCCAAATATTGGTCATAAGCACTGTCAAAAATCAATGCTCGCAAGGGTTTATCCGAAGTATCCTCTGGTGCTGGAACATATTTTACGATAGCCTCGAGGACATCTTCCACACCTGTGCCATCTTTTGCACTGACCGGAATAGCCATATCGCCGTCAATACCGAGAATTTCCTCAATTTCCGCACGGACACACTCAACATCTGCCGACGGAAGGTCGATTTTATTGATGACGGGGATAATTTCGAGATCTTGTTCCATTGCGAGATAAACGTTTGCAAGGGTTTGTGCCTCAACGCCCTGAGTTGCATCAACGATTAACAAAGCACCTTCGCACGCAGCAAGAGAACGTGAAACTTCGTAAGAAAAATCGACGTGACCCGGGGTGTCGATAAGGTTGAGAACGTAGTCTCTGCCGTCGTTTGCAGTATAATTCATTCTTGCAGCATTGAGTTTAATCGTAATGCCACGCTCACGTTCGATATCCATCGTGTCGAGGAGTTGGTCTTGCATATCACGCTTTGCGATAGTGCCTGTTTTTTCCAACAAACGGTCTGCCAAGGTCGATTTGCCGTGGTCAATGTGAGCAATTATGCAAAAATTTCGT
Organism: uncultured bacterium; assembly: GCA_900313795.1. Lineage (GTDB taxonomy): Bacteria > Cyanobacteriota > Vampirovibrionia > Gastranaerophilales > Gastranaerophilaceae > RUG841. The sequence continues at coordinate 16,449 of OMSS01000004.1, forward strand.
ACGTTCTCTATTTGTTTCATAGCACAAGTTTAACTGAAACCTAAAATTAATATAATCGTCCAAATTGATTAATAAATTGAGAAGAAAATTCTCTTTCCGGATGTTTTGTACCGCCGCCGCAGATATATTCTACGACTTTTAAGAAAAATTCCTTCGCCGCTTGTTGGTGTGTCAAAGTGAAAATATCATTTGACAAAAATCTCGCTCTCAATTCGCAAGCATCACTTTTGTTTGACGGAACATATAACGATGCAACCTCGTCATTGAGCAGTTTATCAACGTAATCTTCAGGATTATTTTTGATAATTTTGCTGCAATCGCCATTGGTTGCGATTATACGATAACAGGTCATTCTCTTGCCGCCACGTTGTTCAACGTATGAGGGCAAGGTGTTTGTTGCGAGGGTGAAACCAATTTTTCGCCACAAAACGGACATTACAATGGACTGTGTTGAAGAATCTCTTTCGCATCTGATGTTTTCGACCGAAACACCTCGTGCCGAAAAAGTTTGTTTTAAATAATCTGAAACGGATTTCATATTTTGATAAATTTCTTCAAAAATGACATCGGCATTTGCACCGGCGTTTCTGTAATCGGTGTATTGCGAAAACATGTGCGAAGCGACGTCGTTAACTCTTTCCAACGCCACCGATGACTGTCTTGAACTGTTTAAACCTGTAAAACCGTTTTCCAAACTTGATTTCCCGTTTCTTCTGACTCTCTTTCGGTATTGTAATATCTTTTTTTGATAATTAGAATACGCAAAGTGTCGTATTTCTGATTATATTTGATTTTTCGATTTGAACTCGAATAAGAAAAAAGAAATTTTCTTTTTTCTCGTAATTTGATATAATCAAGTTATATTCTAAACTCAAAACAAATATTATGCAAGTAAAAACAATTATATTAAGGAAATTTAAACCTCAATGACAAAAGTTGTTATAGTCGGCTACGATGAGATGTTTGCACAATTAATCAAAGGGTGCATTTCCGCAGGATACAAGCCTGTCGGAGTTTTTCGCTATGACAAAGTTAAATACAGACCGTGGTTTTTGAAAATCAAGGATTGCATTTTGCCGAGTAAAGACAAGTCGTTTCTTGACGGCTACAAACTATACGAAATCAAGGCTACAAGCGTAAACAGCGAGGCTTTTCGCAAGGAACTTTTAAGGCTCAATGTCGATATCGTTTTTGTTGGTTCTTGGGGTGAAAAATTCCAAAAAGAAACTTTTTGCATTCCGAAAATCGGCACAATCAACTGCCACCCGTCACTTTTGCCGAAATACAGAGGTCCAAATTCTTATGCACAAGTTATTTTGCACGGGGAAACAAAGACGGGCGTGACGTTTCACCTTATGGACGAAAATTATGACACTGGGGCGATTTTGCAGCAAACTGAGGTGGAAATTTTGCCCGACGACACAGGCGGAAGTCTCAAAGCAAGATGTTGTCAAATTGCAGGTCAGGAGGTTGGGAAATTACTTTTGCAAATGGAGAGCGAAATGATTTTGCCCGTAAATCAGCGTGAGGACTTGGCTACATACCAACCGCAATTTACAGAAGAAGATGTTCTTTTGAATTTTGAACATACCGCAGAATCGCTCGACAGAAGAATAAGAGCATTTTTGCCGTGGTCAAAATGTTATATTGCTCACAAAAATCGATTTTTCACATTTGAAACACACGAAATAGTTGATGAAACTTGCGAACAACAAGGAAAATTAGTCGAAAAAGGGGACGATTATTTTTGTGTTGTTGCAGGCGATAAAAAAATTATGAAATTTTCGGGGATAAAATTGTACGGCAGCACACGTTTGTTTACAAAACTTTATGCCTCAATGTCCTTGAAAATCGGCGATATTATGGAATAGTTTAAATTTTTGCCCTAAATCTCTCTAAAATGTTATAATCTCAAAGAAAAATGGAGAGGTAAAATGCCTGATTTAAACGCAATATATGAAGTTGTTACTTTTTCAATCGGCGATACAAAAGCCGGTTCGAAAATGGGCAAACTTTTAGCAAAAAATACAGAGGACGGAACAACCCTAAACTGCATTATGTGGGAAGAAACCCTTAAACGCCACGAGGACTGGATGTTCCGTTGTGGCAATAAAATCAAACTCCTTCACGCAACTTACAATGAAAAATACAATAACTGCTTGGTTACTGACATTGACGTTGTTGAAGAGGCAAAGTTCGGACTTGACGATGATAAACAGACGAAAATCTTCAACGAAATTTGCGAACGGGTGACGAAATTTGAGGACGAAAAACTCAAAAAGTTCATCGCCGATTTGCTCACTAAACACGAGGAAGAATTCAAAACCATGCCCGCAGCGAAACTTATGCACCACAACTATTTGGGTGGTTTGTTGGAACATTCTTACGAATGTATGAACATTGCCGACAAAGTTGTTGATATGTTTCCGAAAAAGTTAAACAGAGACGAAGTCGTTGCAGCGAGTATCATACACGACTTTGGCAAAATTTTTGAATACACAATTAATAGAGAATCTGGCATAATTGATTACGCTGAAGATTTTTACACAACTTGGATTTCGCACTCACAATGGGGATTTACGAATTGTATGGTCAACGGATTTCCAAGAATTGCGAAAATGATTGCCGCACACCACGGCAGAACAGATTGGGGTTCTATGATTGATTTGAACGAAAAAAATCTCGAACCCTATGTATATGTACTTCATCACATTGACGATTTGTCCGCAAAGTTTGGCAAAACGTCCGTTTCAGAGTTATAATTCACGGAGAAAAAATATGAAAAAATTATTTCAAATTTTATGCACATTAGCCGTAATGAGTGGATTGTCGGTAACGGCTGCCCCTTTAAAAGCAGACGTCAGCAGCGAACACATTCCGGCAGGCACGGTAATTGCCGTCAAAACTATTGATGGAATTGATACTGCAAAATCGCAAGTATATGACAGTTTCAACGTAACAACAGTTGCGGACATCGTTGCAGGCGACAAGATGATTTTGCCGAAAGGAACTATCATTAGAGGCTCTGTTAAAAGCGTTACACCGAAAAAAATGCTTTCAAGAGATGCAGCAATTTACATCAAGTTCGACCACCTCGTAAGCCCGATGGGCGACCAAATCCCTGTTTCATTGGCAATCCATTCGGCAGAAATTTTGACACCTGACGGTGCTTTGGGTCACGGCGGAAACTACAAAACCGCAAGTAAACAAAATGTTCAAAACGCAAAAAAAATCATTATCAATATGACACAATGGGGCATTAACACAGGCGATCAGGCTTGGAACGGCTGGCCAAAATACGTTCTTACTCCATTCAGTTCGATTTTGTCAGTGCCGACATCTGGCTTGTATATCATCGGCGACCAAGTTGTTGACGTATTCAAAAAAGGTAGCGAAATGACATTAAATCAAGGCGAAACAATTAACTTGATGTTCTTACAAGGAGTGGACGTTCCTACACACTAATGATTAAATTTTTAGTCAATATTTCAAAAATCTTAGAAATTTTATCAGGCAACTATCTTCCCGAAAACACAATCGGGAAGTTGTTGCGTGAAAAAGGGAAAACCGTTGCGGTGACAGAATCTTGCACAGGAGGTCTCGTTAGTTCTTTGTTGACAGACGTTTCGGGCAGTTCAGAATACATTATGGCAAATTTTGTAACTTACTCAAATGAAGCCAAAATGAAATATTTGGGCGTTTCAGAGGAAACTCTTGAAAAGCACGGAGCAGTAAGCCCTGAAACCGCAAAAGAAATGGTTGAAGGTTTGTTGAAAAATACAGACTGTGATTTTGCAATTGCAACAACCGGAATTGCAGGTCCAACAGGCGGAACGGACAAAAAGCCCGTCGGCTTAATGTATCTCGGACTCGGAAGCAGAGTTGATGTAAAAATCGTCAAAATTCAACAACCAAAAGAACTTTACAGACGAATTATGAAAATTGCCTTTGCAAAACAGGCATTAAACGAATTTTTATATTTCATAAGATAAGGAAAAAATCATGAGAACAATAACTTTAATTAACGGCGACGGAATCGGGCCAGAAATTAGTGATGCAGTAATGAAAATCATCTCAGCAGCCGGACTTGAAATTGATTGGGATATTCAAACCGCAGGAGCTGATGTGGCGGAAAAAGAGGGTACACCTTTGCCGCAAAGAGTTATTGACTCAATTAAAAAGAATAAAATCGCCCTGAAAGCACCCGTTACAACCCCTATCGGCAAAGGTTTCAGAAGCGTAAATGTTCAACTTCGAAAAAGTCTTGATTTATATGCAAACTTGAGACCCTGCAAGAATTTCGAAGGTATCAAAACGCCGTTTGACAATGTCAATTTGGTTGTCGTTCGTGAAAACACAGAAGATTTGTACGCAGGCATTGAACGAATGGTGGACAACGATACGGCGGAAAGTATCAAAATCATTACGAGAAAGGCATCTGAGAGAATTGCGGAATTTGCTTTTAAATATGCCGTTGATAACGAAAGAAAGACTGTTCATGCGGTTTCTAAAGCAAATATTATGAAATTTTCAGACGGATTGTTTTTGGAATGTTGTAGAAAAATTGCGGAAAATTATCCGAACATTGCATATAAGGAAATTTTGGTAGATAACCTCTGTATGCAATTAGTTCAACACCCTGAAAAATTTGATGTTTTGGTTTTGCCAAATTTGTATGGCGATATTGTTTCAGACTTAACGGCCGGTTTGACGGGCGGTTTGGGACTTGCAAGGGGTGCAAACATCGGGCTTGAATGTGCTGTTTTTGAACCCGTTCACGGCTCTGCACCTGATATTAAGGGGCAAAATAAGGCAAACCCGTCGGCATTGTTGCTTTCAGCGGTTGAAATGCTGAAATATATCGGCGAACGAGACATGGCGGAAAAGATTGAAAACGCTTTGCTAAAAACGCTCAAAGAGGGTAAAGTTCTGACGGCAGACTTAGGCGGAAATGCTACCACGACTGAATTTACAGCCGAAGTCATAAAAAATTTATAAAATTTAAACGTACGAAAAAGGCGATGTTAAACTACATCGCCTTTTTAAACTAAGCCTTTTTTTCGGTTAAAACCCAAACGTTAACCGAATTATGGTTTCAATCTATCCATAAGTCTCGGGAACGGAATTGTTTCTCTAACGTGTGAAAGTCCGCAGAGCCAAGCAACCGTTCTTTCGATACCCAAGCCGAAGCCTGCGTGAGGAACAGAACCGTATTTTCTCAAATCCAAATACCAATCAAATGTTTCGGGGTTCAAGTTTTGTTCCTTAATTTTAGCCATCAATTTGTCAATGTCTTCTTCACGTTGACCGCCACCGATGATTTCGCCGTAACCTTCGGGTGCAATCATATCAACGCAAGCAGCCTTGCCGTTTTCAGCCTGTTTGAAGTAGAAAGCCTTAACACTCATCGGATAGTGGTGAATCATAACAGGTTTGTCAAATTCTTCCGAGATAAGTGTTTCTTCGTCACCGCCAAAATCTTCGCCGTTCGGAGTGTCGTTGCCTTTTTTGTGAAGAATTTCGATTGCTTCGTCGTAAGAAATTCTCGGAAACGGACGTTTGATATTTTCCAATTTTGAAATATCACGTTCCAAAGTTTCGAGTTCTGGACGGCAATGTTCAACGACTTGTTGAACGATATATTCAACAAATTCTTCCGCCAAATCCATATCTTCGAAAATATCCATAAACGCAACTTCCGGCTCAACCATCCAAAATTCCGTCAAGTGACGACGGGTTTTTGATTTTTCAGCACGGAATGTAGGGCCGAAACAATATGCTTTTCCAACTGCTGCACAAGCGGCTTCCATATAAAGTTGACCGCTTTGTGAAAGATATGCTTTTTGGTCAAAATAATCTGTTTCAAACAAAGTTGTCGAACCTTCGCAAGCGTTCGGTGTGAAAATCGGAGCGTCAACAAGGGTAAAACCGTGATTATCAAAGAAGTCACGAATTGACTTGATAATTCTGTGTCTGACTCTCAAGATAGCCTTTTGTTTCAATGAACGAAGCCACAAATGTCTGTGTTCCATAAGGAAGTGAGGGCCGTGTTCTTTCGGAGTAATCGGGTAATCTTCCGAGCCGCAGATGAGTTTGACATCTGTTGCATCAATTTCAAAGCCGATTTTCGCACGGTCTGTCTTTTTAACCGTACCGGTAACTTCAACTGACGATTCTTGTGTAATTTTATCAGCAAGTGCAAAAACATCTTCCGAAACATTACCTTTAAAAACTACTGCTTGAATTTCTCCGGTACCGTCTCTGAGTTGGAGAAAGTGCAATTTTCCGCTTGAACGTTTGTTGTAAAGCCACGCTTGAAGCGTAATTTCTTGATTTTCATAATTTTTTATGTCTGCAATAAAAATTTTCTTCATAACAATCCTAACTTTTATGTAACACTTTTGGCACAATTATAACGCAAAAAGAAAAAACGGTAAAAAGATAAAAGTAATATAAAAGAATGAATTGTAACAAGAGATAAATAATTATTTTGTATTTTTTTTATGTTTATGCGAAGATTTTATTGGCGATTTATCGCTAAAATTATAAATATTTACAGTTAAATAAAGGAATACAAAAATGCCAAGACAATGCCCTTTAGAAAAAATTAGAAACTTCGGTATTGCTGCTCACATCGATGCAGGTAAGACAACAACTACCGAACGTATCTTGTTTTACACAGGTAAGACTCACAAAATCGGCGAAGTTCACGATGGTGCTGCAGTAACCGACTTTATGGACCAAGAAAGAGAACGTGGTATCACAATCCAATCAGCAGCAGTAACTGCTCAATGGAAAGGACACCAAGTTAACATCATCGACACCCCGGGTCACGTTGACTTCACAGTTGAAGTTGAACGTTCACTCCGTGTATTGGACGGTGTAGTTGCTGTATTCTGTGCAGTAGGTGGTGTTCAATCACAATCAGAAACAGTTTGGAGACAAGCAAACCGTTACGAAGTACCGAGAATGGTATTCGTTAACAAAATGGACAGAACAGGTGCTGACTTCTACAGAGTTGTTGACCAAATCAAAACTCGTTTAGGTGCAAACGCTGTTCCTATCTTGCTTCCTATCGGTGCAGAAGATAAATTCACAGGTCTTATCGACTTGATGAAAATGAGAGCAGAAATCTACACTAACGACCTCGGTACTGATATTAAAGACGAAGAGATTCCTGCAGATATGCTCGAATTGGCCAAAAAATACAGAGCCGAAATGATTGAAAAAATTTCTGAAACAGATGACGATTTGATGATGAAGTTCTTGGACGGCGAAGAACCGACAGTTCCAGAACTCAAAAAGGCTTTGAGAAAAGCAGTTTGCACAAACCAAATCGTTCCTGTAACTTGCGGTACAGCATTCAAAAACAAAGGTGTTCAGTTGATGTTGGATGCCGTAATCGATTACTTACCTTCACCGCTCGACGTAAAAGCTATCGAAGGTGAACTCGAAGATGGTACAATCGTTGAAAGACACTCATCAGATGATGAACCTTTCGCAGCATTGGCATTCAAAGTTATGACTGACCCGTTCGTAGGTCGTTTAACATTCTTGAGAGTTTACTCAGGTAAATTGACATCAGGTTCATACGTTTTGAACGCTACAAACGGCAAGAAAGAACGTATCTCGAGACTTGTTCAAATGTACGCTGATCAAAGAAACGAAATCCAAGAAGTATTTGCAGGAGACATTTGTGCAGCAGTAGGTTTGAAAGATACAACCACAGGTGATACATTGTGTGATGAAAAATCACCGATTATCCTTGAAAAAATGGAATTCCCTGAACCGGTTATTTCAGTTGCTATCGAACCGAAAACAAAAGCAGACCAAGATAAGATGGGCATCGCTCTTCAAAAATTGGCAGAAGAAGATCCGTCATTCAGAGTTAAATCTGATACAGAAACAGGTCAAACAATCATCTCAGGTATGGGCGAACTTCACCTCGACATCATCGTAGACCGTTTGCTCAGAGAATTCAAAGTTGACGCTAACGTTGGTAAACCGCAAGTTGCTTACAGAGAAACAATTCTCGGCAGTGCAGACCAAGACTCCAAATTTGCTCGTCAATCAGGTGGTAAAGGTCAATACGGTCACGTTAAAATCAGAATTTCAAAAGCAGAAGAAAATGCCGGCTTTGTATTTGAAAACAAAATCGTCGGTGGTGCTATCCCGAAAGAATACATCGAACCTGCAAGAAAAGGTATGGAAGAAGCCCTCGAAGGCGGTATCTTAGCAGGCTATCCGATGATTGACGTTAAAGTTGAACTTTACGATGGTTCATACCACGAAGTCGATTCATCAGAAATGGCATTTAAGATTGCCGGTTCAATGGCTATCAAAGAAGGTTGCCGTAAAGCAAAACCGTGTATCCTTGAACCTATGATGAAGGTTGAAATCGAAATCCCTGATGAATTTACAGGTACGATTATCGGTGACATCTCAAGAAGACGTGGACGTGTTGAAGGTCAAGAACCTCAAGGCAATACAGGAAACGTTATCATCAGAGCAACAGTTCCTCTTGCAAACATGTTCGGTTACGCAACAGACTTGAGATCAAATACTCAAGGTCGTGGTACATTCTCAATGGAATTTAAGTGCTACGAACAAGTTCCTGCAAACGTAGAAAAAGAAATCATCGAAAAAGCAGGTGCTTCAAAATAATTAGCAAGATAACATCAAGCGAATTAAAAGGGCGACAGCAATGTCGCTCTTTTTTTAGAAAATGTAGATTGGGTTTTAAACCAACAACGCTATCGTCATTGCGAACGAAGCATAAGCGGAGTATGAAAATCCAGTTCAAACGGAAACCTCGTCATTCTGAGGGATTTATCCCGAAAAATCTATTTTTAGACAATCATTTTTTGTCATATTGAGCGAAGCGAAATATCTATTTTTTGTAATACGGTTTGAAATTATTGATTTTATCAATCAAACCTTCGAATTTGCCATCAAAAGTTATACATCTGTC
>OMSS01000141.1 GCA_900313795.1 uncultured bacterium
GGAAAAAGAGTCGGTTGTTATAGATATTATTTTCGTTGTGTCAACTGTAAAAATCAAAGTATTGCTGATGACGAGGGTACTATTTACTCTTGTAATAATTGCAGAACCTTTACTGATATTGAGGACGAAAAAGTTTATTGTGAAAACTATGCAAAGGACGGAAAATAATGCAAGATAGATTTAAGTTTCGAGTATGGCACGTGCCGACAAAAACAATGTACGAGGTTTATGAATTTACTAAAGATTTCATCAAAGCAACTCCAGATTTAGTAGTTACAAGTATCAGGACGCTAAAAACTAAAGATTGTATTCTCATACAATGCACAGGTTTGAAAGACAAGAACGGCAAACTCATTTATGAGGGCAATGTTGTCAAATATATGTATTACAATCCAAAACGTTATACAAAATGGACAGTAGTTTTTGACCAAAACACTTTAGAATTTGGTTTAAAGAATAGTTATGGTGGTTATTTAAGAATAACAAGATATTCTATTCTTAATAATAAAGTTGAAATTATCGGCAACATCTATGAAAACCCTGAAGTGATTGGCGGTGTGAAATGAAAAAATATACACAAGTTTATCAACCAACCCGAAGAGAAAAAGAAGTTTTGGAACTCATCTCGCAAGGTTTTTCAAATTCTGAAATAACAGAAAAATTGTTAATCCATCCCTCAACTCTTCACACTCATTTGACCAATTTGTATGACAAATACAACTTGTCAAACACCCAGTCCGAAAAATCCGTAATAAGAACAAGACTAGCGTTGCGATATTTGCAAGAAACAGGAAGATTAGAAGAGGAAATAAAATGCTAACAGAATTTGACAAAAAGATAATAACGGCGGTTGCTGATGAAAAGACAAACGTTGAAATTGCAAAAATGTTCAATCTCTCTGTCCGAGGGGTTGAGCAAAAAATAAAACGCTATTGTAAGATTTATAACGTAAAAGGAAGAATCGGACTTGTGAGGGAGTTTTTAAAAGAGGCTTAATGCCTCTTTTTTAAAATGTTAAGAATGTAAACACGAATTTTAAAAAAATTGTGTGGTTTTCCACACTCGACATTTTGGGTCAAAAGCCTTATACTGAAAGAGTTGGTGCAGGACTTTTAAAGGGCTAATCCAAAAAAGAGGACATGCTGTGCCTATGCACCGATTTCGAGTGTTTTAAAATTCGTTCATTGTTTGAAGACAGATTCCGAACCAAGTTCGGAATGACAAAAAGACGTTCGGAATGACGGGGCTGTCACCCCGAATTTATTTCAGGGTCTGATACAAAAGGAAAGGTTTAAACTTGCGTGTTTGTTTATGTTGTGGGGTTCAAAAATCAACAACCGCAGATGATTATTACAAAATCGACCGCTACATTAATAAACCTATTTTAAAAACAAAGACTGATTTTGGTCTAAAAGTGGCTAAAGAAACCGTGTTTATTACGATGTGCGATAATTGCGATTCTTTGGTTGTAGAAATCCACAGGCACGCAATAAACAAATTCGGCAAGAAAAAACTTGCTGAAAAAGAAGTTTTGAGAGGCAAAAAAGCCCTTGAATATTACAACGCAACGGCGAAAAATAGAATTTATACGCCGCTTGAAAGCCCGTTTGAAAAGCCGATAAAATCAGCAAAAACAATACCTTTTATTTACGGCAAAGTGTTAGACCGAACAACGCAACAACCGTATTACCTTGATGATAGCGGAAATGCAGGTAATATCATTAATCAAAATTTCATTACGATACACTCCAGATAAAGGTCTATTTCGGGGCCAGTTCCCCGTCCCCGAATTTCTTTAGCGAAATGAAAACATACACAGAAAAAGCAAAAAAGTTTTATAATTCCACAAAGTGGAAAAGAACAAAAAACGCTTATAAAGCAAGCAAGTTCGGAATTTGTGAACGATGCGGAAAGCCGAACGCTGAAATCGTCCACCACAAAGAATATCTGAACGATGTAAGGCTTGATGATGCAGACTACACGCTGAATTTTCAAAATTTAGAATTGCTTTGCATCGATTGCCATAATCGGGAACACTTCGAGAAATACTCACCAACGGTTGAGGGTACAAAATTTGACGAAAACGGAAACCTTATCGCAACCAACGATTAAAAAAGAAATCAAAAGGATTGAAAAACTTTTAAAAGAAAAATCAGTTGATGAAAAAATCATAAAACTCAATCAGCACTTGATTTTTCAAACCGCTTTTATGGGCTTGCAGTTGAAAAAACTTGCCGTAGATATAGACAAAAACGGTGTGACCGAACAGTATTGCAACGGTGCGAATCAATATGGAATTAAAAAATCTGCATCGGCGGACGTTTACGGCACAATGATTAAATCCTATATGACGGCACAAAAACAGATAAATGATTTAATCCCAAAATCCGAAAGTGAAACTGAAAAAAACGACGGGTTCGATGAATTTTGCGAAAAGAAACAAAATGACTTTTTAGATGATAGAAAATAACGCAATTTTTGAATATTACAATGCAATAAAAACAGGCAAAGAAGTTGTTTCTAAAAAGGTTCATCAGTTTTACAAATACATCACTCTTGAATTAAAAAACAAGAAAAGCAAGTATTATTTTTCCGAAAAACACGCAAATCACGCAATCGATTTTATCGAAAAATATTGCAAACACTCCAAAGGTAAATGGGCGAAAAAACCAATCGTTTTGGAACTTTGGCAAAAAGCATTTTTGTCCTGCTTATTCGGAATTTTACGAAAAACCGATAATTTAAGACGATTCAGACGAGCAATATTATTTGTTGCAAGAAAAAACGGTAAATCGTTATTATCTGCGGGCATTGGTAATTATTGTTTTATGGCGGACGGCGAGGGCGGTGCAGAATGTTATTCAGTCGCCACACAAAGAGAACAGGCTAAAATTATTTGGAACGAAAGCCGTTCTATGATTAAGAAATCGCCCGTTTTATGTAAACGTGCAAAATGCCTAATCGGGGAAATAAAATTTGGCGATAATGTTTATAAACCGCTTGCGAGTGATAGTAACAACCTTGACGGATTAAACACCCATTTTGCAGGCTTGGACGAAATCCACGCTTGGAAAGACCAAAATCTTTACGATGTAATTTTAAATTCTATTTCCGCAAGGGAACAACCGATAATTCTTTCAATTTCCACAATGGGGACGGTTCGAGAAAACGTCTTCGATGACCTGTACGATGAATGCGAAAGGATTATCAACGGATATTTTGATAAAACAGGTTATAAAGACGATTCGGTTCTTCCGATAATTTATGAACTCGATAGCCGCTCCGAATGGACAGACCCGACAAAATGGCGTAAAGCAAACCCCAATTTGGGCGTGTCAAAATCGATTGAATACCTTGAAACCGAAGTAAACAAAGCGAAAGCAAACAATAAAAAGTTAAAAAACACGCTTTGTAAAGATTTCAACATTCGGGAAACTTCAACAGAGGCTTGGCTATCTTTCGAAGAAATTTTAATTATGCGATTTTAGGGGCTGACTTATCTCGAACAACCGATTTAACCGCTTGCGGTTTGTTGTTTGGAAAAGCAGGCTTTGACGAGTTATTTTGGTATCCGATGTTTTGGTTGCCCGAAGATTTACTCGAAAAACACGTCAACGAGGACAAGGTCCCGTATGACATTTGGCTTAAAAACGGATATTTAAGGACTTGTAACGGAAACAAAATCGATACAGACGATGTTATTGATTGGTTGATTGAGGTTCTTGACACAAACCCCGATTTGATTATATCCAACGGCGGATATGACAGTTGGTCGGCTACGGAATTTGTTAAAAAGTTAGATGTGAATTTTGGCAAGGTTTTTGAGCCTGTAATACAAGGGAAAAAGACGTTATCACTTCCGATGCAGGAACTCGGAGCAGAAATTAAAGCCAAAAGAATTAATTACGGTAACAACCCGATAATGAGGTGGTGCTTGTCTAACACCCGTAGCGATACCGACAGAAATGGAAATATTCAGCCCGCAAAAACTCTAAACGCAAGACAAAGAATTGACGGAACAGCCGCACTGTTAAACGCATATACCGTTTATCTGTGGCATAAAGAAGAGTACCTATACAAAATAAATTTGTAGAATAGAACCTCTTTCTGTCATGCTGAACTTGTTTCAGCATCTTTGAAAACAGATTCCGAAACGAGTTCGGAATGACCGTTTGTGTCACCTCGAATTTATTTCGGGGTCTTTTGAAAGACAGATTCCGAAACGAGCGACTACCGAGCCAAGTGCGAAGGTCTTTGCGATGAAAAGACAAAGTCTTTGACATCGACAAACCGTAGGCACGTTTATGGCGAGGTGGTCAAGACAGTTCGAAATGACAA
>OMSS01000132.1 GCA_900313795.1 uncultured bacterium
TTACCTTTTCTGGATTATGCTCAAACTCTGTCCAAATGATAGGGTCAAGCTTGCTAGTATGCGATAATCCTTTTGCTTCTACACCACTATCGAGGTGTCCTAGATTGCATATCTTCGTGTACAATCCGCCTGGTGAGCGACCGATTATTTTCGCCCACTTGATAATTTCTGGAGAAGATTTGCGTGCTTTTATGAATGGAATCTTGCAATAGATATTGATAGCCATCTTCAGTTCATCCTCCGTCCAGTTGGAATTTTTCTTCAAATATACTTTTTTTATTCCTTGCATTATTGCTACAAAAGTACTTATTTTTTCTGAAAGAAAGGTCATACTCTTTGTATATTTAGCAAATAATCACACTTTAGGGTTGGTCTTCCGCCTTTTCTGTGCATTTTTCTACATACCATATCAAATGTGTTCAAAGTATGAAATATCTTATTTTCATTCTTTATAGGTAGTGGTGGCGGTGGGCGATTACTCATTTATTGCTATTGCGGTGTGTGGCGAGGGCATAAAAGACATTAGCCGACAGGTGTGCTGCCGGCTAATGTGCGTTGATAATGGTAGTAACTTGACTGATTTCCAGCCTCTCTCTAAATGATTTCTCATGTGTTTGTGCTGACCGTATGCTGTCTCTGCGTCAGCTGATGGCTGCTGTCTGCGTCTGTGTTTCTGGAGATCACCGGTTCTGTTCCATAGAATTTTCCGCCGGTTCCCTCTTTCAGTCCTTCCGTGATGCCGCTGTCATATATTTCTTTCGCGTCAATTGCGTCGGAAGCGGAATCAAAGAGAATTTTTCCCGCATCATCAAAGGCAAACAGCAGATCGCAGCCGGCATCGGTGCGCATCTGATCGAGCAGCTGCTGTCTCTCTGCACTGTTATCATCCATCAAGAACGCGCGGTTTCTTTCAATCAGCAATGACACATCATCCAGCAATGCCTGTGAGCCGTCATGATAAATCCGTGTGATATTGTCCGCATAATCCCTTCTGATCTGCCAGCTTTCAGCAATATCCCCCAGTACGGCGGACGCCGAAGTTTCATATCTTTGGCGTGACTCATTTGCGCGTGTCTGGCTTAAGACAGCGGAAAGAAAAAAGGATGCGGCAACAAGAGCCTTGTCGGTAACGTCCGGGTAGCGCATGATTGCTTCTACTATAATTCGGCTGATTCTAGGTTCCAGAGGGAACTTTACCATCAGCTTTCCGATTTCAGAAAGGGTATTGTCGCTGTCCAAAGCTCCCAGCATATTTAAGGTATCTACAGCGCCGATAATTCCTTCGCGGCCCGGGCTTGCAATAAAATCAAAGTTGTAAAAATCTGTGATTCCAAGCTCAGCCATACGAAGCGGTAATGAACGGTACGAATATCTGTTTGCTTGATAAATCAAGATGTGGAACGGACAGTTCATCGGTTTTACGATATATTGATCATCATCTTCATTTTCTTTTTGGATAAAGAACATATTATCTTTGTAGTGGTCGATGTGACCTGAAATTTCCCACAATTTCGACTTAGCGATTTGCGGAGTTTGAACGATTACATAGCCTCTTTTTCTGTGTTCTGTTCTCCAGTAATTTTCAATTTCTTCACGAACAGTGTAAAGATTCGGGTGCCAAAGAACTAAACCGCCACCGATTTCTTCTCTTACTGAGAACAAATCCAACTGAGTTCCCAATTTTCTGTGGTCACGCTTTTGTGCTTCTTCAAGCATAGTCAAGTATTCAGCCAAATCTTCCTTGTTCCAAAAAGCAGTTGCATAAATACGTTGAAGCATTTTATTCTTTTCATTGCCTCGCCAATAAGCACCTGCAACCTTCATCAACTTAATCGCATTACCCTTGATGTAACTTGTATTCGGAACGTGAGGGCCAGCACAAAGGTCATTGAAAAGAACGTTTCCGTCTTTATCTTTTGTCAAATACAAAGTTGGATTTTCGTTTCTGTGCTCTTCAAGAAGTTCTGCCTTATAAATTTCGCCTTGAGCCTTGAATTCGTCGATTTGCCTTTGAACATCAGGAATTTCGTATTTTTCAAAGACTAAATTTTGTTTAAGAATAGCCTTCATTTCGTTTTCGATTTTCGTCAAATCTTCTTCCGTAAATGAATGTTCCGAATCAAAATCGTAATAAAATCCATTATCAATAGCAGGGCCGATTGCCAATTTTGTTTCGGGGAATAACTTTTGTACCGCTTGTGCCATAATGTGCGAAGCCGAGTGTCTCAATATATGTAAATTTTCTGCATTCTTTTCCATAAATTTATCCTTTGAACATTATAATTCTTCTTTTACTGTTATATCACCCACATAAAATTTGTTCAAATATTTTAACAACAAAAGACATTGAAAGAAAATTCTCACCTCTTCTGATTTATCAACATCATATTCATTTTTTTTATATTTTCTTGTTGATTTTAAATAACTGGATTGCAACGCTAACACTCGAAATTACAACGAAAAATTGCGGTAACTCATCGAAATAGATGCTTCGCCTAAAGGCTTAGTATAACAAGAAAAGAATTGAGTTTAACATTTTTTGTCACTGCGAAAACTTTGCCCGTGTCAATCCAACCCTTCAGAAATGAATACCATACTAAATTGCCATGTCCTTACCACGTTCATCCTCACAATGACGGGTGATTATTCTTCCTCATTTTTTTTTGGAAGTTTAACCTTCAAAAATTCATTGAAATCAAGGGTTTCGAGTTCTTTTTTATCCAAAACTCCACCCGATTGCAAAAATCTATCCTCTGCTTCTTTTTGAGAAACCAAAGTTATCGGAGTAGAAACTTCCACCTCGTGAATCCCTTGAAAATAATTTTTAAAATGACCTATATCCACCGACGTTATTTCATTATCAACAGGAAAAAAAAGGTACGCAGGCATTGAGTTTTGCTCATAAAAAAGCAACATTTTTTCTGCAACATAAGTATCTCTTCGATATTCTTTCAAAATTTCCTTCTCTTGTGTTTGATGTTTTAATTCATACGGAAAACCCAATTTTATATCCGTAAATAAACTGTGGAACGAGAAAAATTGCAAGAATAACAAGCAGAACGCTATTGTCAAATTTTTGAAATTTTTATTTTTTTTAACCGCAATCAATGCCCCAAACAAAATAAAAATCACGATAATAGAAATTGTCGTATAATCAAAAATTCTAAATGTATTAAATAGTTCAAAATCAGTGTTATCTCCTAAATTCGTGAAAATAAACAATGTAAAAAAAACCAAAGTTCCAACATATAAAATCCACGAAAAAAGAATACTTTTTAAATTACTCTTAAAAAACAAGCAAAAAATCGTCAGCAAAATTATCAAGCCACAAGAGATTTGCCCACATAAACTTCCATACAAACTCGAAAAATATTCCCGAGAAAAAGCCTCATAAGTCAATGGTACTTTCGAAAAATCGATTTTATATCCCAAATCCCTCAAAAATGCATAAAAACTTGGATTGCAAAGAAATGTTGAAAATCCCAACAAAAACGCAATCATTGGGGTGAAAAATTTCGCCGAAGCAATACGTTTTCTCTTGAAATATGCCATTTTCGAGTTATAATAGTTCTATATGAGTGATTATCTTGACCCAAATAACGAAGAACTGTTGAAAGACTTCTTCGCGGAAGCAGAACAGCAGGTAGAACAGCTGGAGAGTAATATTCTCGTTATTGAAAATGATCCTTCAAATCACGAAGCGATTGATGAGA
>OMSS01000038.1 GCA_900313795.1 uncultured bacterium
CAATAAGCCACCGACAATGTTAATAACAGTAATGATGATACCTGCCATAGTATCACCTTTTACGAACTTCATCGCACCATCCATAGAACCGAACAAACTTGATTCACGTTGTAAGTCTTCACGTTTTTTAACCGCCTCTTCAGGAGATATCAAACCTGCGTTGAAGTCGGCATCGATTGTCATTTGTTTACCAGGCATAGCGTCCAATGCAAATCTCGCAGATACTTCAGCGATACGTTCCGCACCTTTTGTGATTACCATGAACTGAACAACGGTAATAATCAAAAAGATTACAAACCCTACAATCAAGTTGCCACCAGTTACGAACTTTGCAAACGCATTAATAACTTCTCCAGCCTCGCCCTTTGCCAGAATTGAACGGGTCGAAGCGATGGACATTACCAAACGGAACATCGTACCAATAAGGATAATCGAAGGAAAGGACGACAATTCAAGCGGTTTCGTGATGTACAAAGATATCATCAGCAAAACAATTCCAAGCGTAATATTAAAAGCAATCGCCATACTGATGAGAAACGGCGGTAACTCGCAAATCAAAATGACTACGAGGATAATTACAAAAAATGCCAACCCGATTTCACTTATCGGATTACTTTGTCCGCCTTGTGCTTGTCCCAATTATTGCTCCTGCTGCTCTTGCTGCTGGATATTTTTAAATGCCTGTTCCAAAATTGACAACCCTGTGTCAATCGTGGCATCTATAATTCCATTCTCTGTCAAAATTATCGCACCACCTGATGTGATATTTTCGTCTGGAACTACCTTAATTTTTGCCTCATTAGCATCTGCCGACAAATACTCCGGCAGATTTTCCTTTACGGTCAAAACGTCCTGAGGCTGAACCTTTACCGTAATTCTGTTTTCAAGTTTAAACGTGTCTCCTAATGCCGATTTAATCAAACCTAAAAGTGCCGTTTTATCTTGCTCAATTTCTTTATTAATGATTTTTTTTGCAATTTCCACACTGACTTCCAATATGTGCGGTGCAATCATATTGAACATCTCGTCCTTGTACGCAAAGAATTCCTTTAATGCCGCCATAAGTTGATTTACTTCTTCTTGAGCGTTTTCAATTCCCATTTTGTGACCATCTTTGACAGCCTGTTCTCGAATGGAATTTGCCTCTTCTTGTGCCCTTGAAACAATGTTTCTATCGTCAATACGACGGTATCCACGACGTCTTGAACCTTGTCTACGTTCTTGTCTCGGGTCAAATACAATATCCTCAAATTTCAACGGTTCAGGTGCAACATTTGGTTTCGGATTGTCAAACGAAGGTGCCGCACTTGATTGTGCAGTTTGTTGAACAACAGGTTTATTTTCGCTATTCGGTTTCTTATCTGACTGACTTCGTTTTATAATCATTTATTTTTCGTTCCAAATGGTCGCTGATAATTTGAAATAAAGGTTGCGAAATGCCCAATTTTTCAAGGTTTTCAGGATTGTTTACAAGTGCCGCAACAAGCGGACGTTCTCGTTCTATTATAGTCAATAAATCCGTTTTAGGGAGAGATTTTACATTTCTTCCAAATTTTCTTAAATTCTTCGCAAAATCTGAACCTTCCCCTGTCGGAATTACTTTTTGAAAATCTTCCAAACATTGTTTCAACAACGACGGGTCGATTTTTGTTTCCAAATCGTCAAGTTGAATGTATTGCAAAATAACATTTGCATCTGTTTTATCAAATTTATTCAACAAAACAGTCATTTTATCGTTCGGCAACTTCTTCGCAATCAATGCAAAAGCAGCCAACTTCAAAATTTTCAAATCACTTGCATTATCAAGTGCTTCGTTTTCAGCCTTTGCCATTTCATCAATGTTAGACTGATTTGCGGCATTTTGAGCCTGTTGCTCTGTCAATGCACCACGCTTCATCAACTCTTCGAGTGCTTCATTATAAGCCTTCTTAACATGGTGTTCAACAAGACCAATCATCTGATCTTGTGGCAGACCTTTAAATGTTGCCTGTTTTGCAATCTCAAAAATTGTAAACGCAATCTTCTGCATAATTCCATCTCGGAATTGAACAGGAACATTGCCTCTAATTATATCCAAAGACTTGTGAAACGACCATTCACCGATAAACTGCGTGATAATTGATGCCTGATCAACTGTATAAGTATGCTCTTTATCGTTCGCTAAGGCTTCGCCCGCAATAAAACAGAAATTTTTTACAGTGTTATAAACATATTCTTGATCTTGCGGCGACAATTCATTCGGGACAACCGCTTTCGCCTGCCCCGATAAATCTTCCGCAAATTCCTTATATTTAAAACCCTCTGCCGTCATCTTTTCTGCCGATTACTTACTTATACACATACTATGGAACTACGACCGCTCAAGCCAACTCTTGACCTGATCACCAAGTTCATCAACATCTGCCACTGACAAATCTGAACGAACATCGTCAAGAACATCTTCCAACTCATTAACAGCCTGTTGAGGTTGTTGCGGAATGGCAGGTGCTTGTTGTTGATTTGAAATTTGTTGAACAAACTGTTGAGACAATGCCTGTTGTTCCATCAAACCTTGTGCCATTTGTTGTTGTTTTTCAATCAACTGCGATGCCTTCAAGTTAACATCATTAAGTTGTTTTTCTTGATCAGCAGTCTTTTTGCGAAGTGCATCAACTTCTTCTTGTTGTTTTTCAGCCTTTTCCTTCAACTTCTTCGACAAGTAAGTATAACCAGCAGTAAGCAAGATGATTACAAGTGCAATCGTCAACCACCACGGGTTTCCAGACTCATCAGGTTTCGGAAGGTTAACAGGTTTATCGCCGGCAAGATAAGGTTCAATCGAATCAGAAAATGCAATAGAAACGTTATCTATGGACACCTTCGGTGAAGCAGAACGTGCAACTTGTGCCTTCAATTCATCAAGGGTCATATTCGATGGCATGGCTGATGATTCAATAGTTACAGCGATTGAAATTTCCTCAACCGAACCTGTTTTCGAGTATTCAGTAGTTTGTGATTTTGAAATACCATATTGAGTTTCACGAGCAGTTCTCGTGTAATTTCTGTTTTGAGAAGAGTCACTTCCCGATGCGGGAAGTCCGTTCGGAAGGTATACGCTGACGGCATTCAAGCCTGCATTACTGTCTTGAGTTCTATCGCCCAAACCTTCTGAAAAAGTTTGTTCTGTCAAAGCAATTTTGCTATTCGGGTCATATTCGATTTTTGTAGTTTCCTTCGGAACTTGTCTCAAGAAGGTGCTGACCGTAACAACATAATTGCCTTTTCCGACCAATCTATCCAACTGTGATGCAACTTTTGCCTGCATATATTGGTCTTGTTCTTGCAATTTGGCAAGTTGGTCATCGGAAGAGTTTGCAATACTATTATATACGTTGCCGTTTGTATCAGTAATTGAAATATTTTCCGCAATTAGCCCCGAAACGCTGCCCAAAAGCAAATTTTTGATTGCTCTGATTTTATTCGCTTCAAGTTTTGTGCCAGAAGGAATAACAATCTGAACGGTTGCTGTTATAGGCTTTTTATCTTGAGAAAACATTGTTTGTTCCGGAATTGAAATAAATACAGATGCATTTTCGATAGGGTCAATTTTTCTAATAAGACGAGAAAGTTCGCCGTTTATCGCTCTTGCAAGTCTGATTTTTTTATCTTCTTTTGTAGAAGTAAAATCACCCTTATCAAAGATTTCAAGTCCGACATATTGATCCATCAAACCGCTTGAAACAATTGTTAACAATGCTTGGTCACGTTGACTCGGAGTATATTTTTCAAGCATTAAGGTTGTTTTAGAACCTTCTGCTTTTCTTGTCGCTACGATATTTTGTCTTGCCAAAAGTGCTTGAACTTCAATAGCTTTACCTGCATTGTCAGTTGTAAACAATACAAACGGTGTATCTATAACTTTCTCATAAGTTTGCGATTTATCTTTTGGTTTAGACATCATAACAATTCCGACAATCAAAAACACGACAATCAATATCGTAGCACCGATTGCAGAATACAATACCGTCTTATTTTTTAATAACTCCTGTATTTTTTCCATATCCCCTGTTTTCCGTTAGACATGTAGTATTAAAATTATACTATTATTTTCGGAAATGGGCAACAACTTAACACTTTTAACACTAAATGTTAATTTGCATGATTTTTTCGTAGGCTTGAATTATTTTTGTTGCTACGTTTGTCGCCAGTTGAATTTCTGTTGTAGATTTATTAATTGCAATTACAACGTCATGGATATCGACATTTTCATTGCCCATTAATTGTTGTTTCATCAAGGCATCAGGGGCTTCTAAGTCTTTATTAAGATTTTCAACAAGACCCGAGAATACCGCTTTAAAGTCTGGAGTTTCAGGTTGTTCTAAACTTTTGAAACGCAAACCACCATGAACCCCCCAATCAGTATATTTTGTGGGTTCTAACTTTGTGAAAACATCTACGTTTGGAACTAACCTGTTTTGAAGCATTTACATATCCTTATTTTTTTAAATAATTAGCTAAAATATTTTTTACATAATTTTGAGTTTCTTTATACGGAGGAACTCCGCCGTATTTGTCGACCGCTCCAGGGCCTGCATTGTAGGCTGCGAGTGATAAAATCAAGTTTCCGTTATATTTCTTCATCAACGATTTTAAATATCGTACGCCGCCATCAACGTTTTGAACAGGGTCTTTTGCATCTGTTACACCCAATGATTGTGCCGTTGCAGGCATTAATTGCATCAAACCTGTTGCTCCTGCTTTTGAAACAATCGTCGGATTAAACCCTGATTCTTGTCTTATTAAAGCACGCACTAACTTATCGTTCACCCCATGTTTAGATGAAATTTCTGAAATAATGTCATAAATTTCTTCTCTTGAATATTTTCTATCTGCCGCAGAAACTGATGAGGGCTTTACGAGTGAACCGAAAACTACTTTGTTCGGATTGCCTGTTTCTCTGAATCTATAAGCGTTATCGTTGATGCTTTCGTTAAGGACGTCTTGGAATTTTGTCGGGTTTGGATTTTGTGCGGCTTTTTCTGGAGCAGAAACTTTTCTGTTAAAATTGTTAACATAGTTTATTAACTGTGCCGCTCTTGCTTTTGCTGCACTTTCACCGCTTGTATTTATTAAGTTTTGTATATTTGCTGAAAACATTATCCCTTATTATCCCTATAATCCTTAACCAAATCTATCGGTTTTTATTAACTTCCTAATTGCAATGCGTTATCAATCATTTCCTTTGTAATCTTCATAACACCTAAACTTGCCTCGTATGCTCTTTGAGCCATTGCAGCGTCGGCGAATTCGACCATTGCATTGACGTTTGAAGTTCGAACGTAGCCGTAACCGTCTGCATCAGGGTGTCCGGGGAGATACATTTTATCACCTAAGGTCGGATCTTCGACCATACCTGACATTGCAACACCACCACTGACAAATGGAACGGTCGCTGAACTGAACAAATCGTCTTTCATCGTCGTCAACAAGCCTGCAAACGAGACGTTGTCCGTTGCATTCAAAACCGGAATCTTTCTGATGTAGTTTGGAGTATCGATGTTTGCAATGTTTTTTGCACAAATATCCATACGTTTTCCATGTACGCCGATTGCTTTTTCACTGATTGAAAATGAACCTAATAATGTCATACTTATGATCCTACGTTAATTACTGTCTTGATTGCGTTTAATGCTGCTGTGACTCTTTTTACCGCTGTTCTGTATGCGATTGAGTTTTTGTGCATTTCTGTCAATTCGTGAACTTGGTCAACCTTGCCCTGTTGGTCTTGAATAACCGCTGAAGGTCCTAACTTTTCAGACAATTTTGTTTCCAAGGGGCTGTTCATACTTCCAAGATATTGAGAAAAATCGATATCTTTTCTGATGTAGCCTGGAGTATCGATGTTCGAAATATTACCTGCCAACGCTCTTTGTCTGTGTGCAGCCAAGTCTAATATCAAATTACATTTGTCTATTGAATTGTTTGGTGTAAACATTTCATACCCCTTAATTTATCAGTTTAACTAACTTTGAAGATTGATTGATTTTGAATACAAATCATTGATTGTTTTGACCAACTGAAAACTTGCGAGCATCGATGCATTTAATCTCATAACTTTGTTCGAGTCAGAAATCATATCGACATTGGCAACCTCAAGTTTTTGTTGCTCTATCCTATCATGATTTACTACTAAAACGGGTTCACCGCTATCCTCTGTCGGGATGAATTTATTTCCATCGAGTGCTTTCAGACCTTCAGGATTTTGGAAATTGACAATCGGAATAGTCCCGATTTTTTGAGGTTTGTCGCCATATTTCATCGAAACTTCGACATCACCGTTCGATTTAATCCACCAGTTACTGTAGTTGATAGGCAATTTTATGCCGTCGCCGACGAGATAGCCGTCACGTGTGACCAAATAACCTTCTTTGTTTTGCATCATTGCACCGTCTCGGGTGTATTTTACATCTCCTTCGGGCGATGTTACGGGGAAAAATCCTTGTCCGTTAATGCCCATATCAAACTTATTATCCGTAATCATCAATACGGCAGGTCTGTAATCTTTTCTCAAAACACCTGACAAATATCCGTCCTCGGACAAAACTTGTTCAAAACTGACTGACTTGTATGCAGTTGTGTTTTGGTTAGAAATATTGTTTGTAATGTAACCCAATTTTTCAAATTGCAAGTTCGCATTAACGATATTTTTCTGAATTAATCCATGAAATGTTGTCATTTTTTAACACCTCTACATTTGTGTCAATCTTTGAACAGCCGTCGAAATCAAGGAATATGACTGTTGAAACATTGCTCTGTTTGCATCGAAAGTTTTCAAAATAGGGAATGAACTCATAAATTCAGCACTCAAAGAAACATTTGAATCTTCCGTAAATCCTTGTCTTACACCCGGGTCGAGAACTGCTGCACCAGTTGTACTTACGACAGAAATTTGTCCAACATTTGCAATTCTGTTGTTATTTCTGTCAACGATTTTGATTTTTCCAGAAAAATGGCTGTGCCCGGCTTCGGCATTTTTAGACTTTCAAATTAAGGTTTTGTGAGCGAAATCGACTAACTTTGTGGTTGCTAAAAAGCTGAGGCAATGATTGAGGTGAATTACATAGCTCAGAATGTAGAGATGCCTGTTTTCAACCGCCAGGCCGTGAGTGAATGGTTGGAGCAGGTTGCTGCCCATCACGGCAAGAGGGTGGGGCGCTTGACTTATGTGTTCTGCGACGATGACTACATCCTGGCCACCAACAAGCAATACTTGGGTCACGACTACTATACCGACATCATCACCTTCGACTACAGCAATAGCCACCGCATAAGCGGCGACATGGTGATTTCGCTCGACACCGTGCGCAGCAATGCCTCTCAATATGCTCCCGACTATGGCCACGAGCTCATGCGCGTGATTGTGCATGGCGTGCTGCACCTGTGCGGCATCAACGACAAGGGCCCTGGTGAGCGCGAAATCATGGAACGTCATGAGAATGAGGCACTTGCAATTCTTCCTGCTAACGTTTTTTGATACATAATGATCTACGATTTCGATGTGATAGTGATTGGTGCCGGCCATGCTGGCTGCGAGGCCGCATGTGCTGCAGCCAACTTGGGCTCGACGACCTTGCTCATAACTATCGATATGAACAAAATTGCCCAGATGAGTTGCAATCCTGCCGTGGGTGGCATTGCCAAGGGGCAGATTGTGAGGGAGATAGATGCACTTGGCGGGCAAATGGGCATCGTTACCGACCGCTCGAGCCTGCAATTTCGCATGCTCAACCGGTCGAAGGGCCCAGCCATGTGGAGTCCGCGCGCCCAGGCCGACCGCATGCGCTTTATCATGAACTGGCGCCACACGATTGAGAACACCCCCAACCTGTACATGTGGCAGGACAGTGCTGTGAAACTCGACATCGTCAACGGCGAGGTGCACGGCGTGACCACGGCCCTTGGGGTCGACTTCACTGCCAAGGCTGTTGTACTCACCGCCGGCACCTTCCTCAACGGGCTCATGCATGTGGGCCCGGTGAAAATGCAGGGTGGGAGAGTGGCCGAGCCGGCGTCGCACGGCATCACCGAGCAGCTGCGTGCGCTGGGCTTTGCCACCAGCCGCATGAAGACGGGCACCCCTGTGCGTCTCGACGCCCGCACCATCGATTTCTCGCAGGCTACGGTGCAAGAGGGCGACCACGACTTTCATCACTTCTCGTTCCTGCCCACTGTGCACAGCGAGCTGCGCCAGCGGCCGTGCTACATCGTGTGGACCAACCGGCAGGTGCACGACGTGTTGCGCGCCGGCCTGCCCGAGTCGCCCTTGTTCAACGGCCAGATTCAGTCGGTAGGGCCCCGTTACTGCCCCAGCATCGAGACCAAGCTGGTCACCTTCCCCGACAAGGATGCCCACCAGCTCTTTATCGAGCCCGAGGGCGAGAGCACCAATGAAATGTATCTCAACGGCTTCTCGTCGTCGATGCCGTGGCGCATCCAGCTCGACGCCTTGAGCAAGATACCTGCCCTTGCACACGTGCAGGCCTACCGCCCAGGCTATGCCATCGAGTACGACTACTTCGACCCCACGCAGCTCAAGCACAACCTTGAGACCAAACTGGTGAAGAATCTCTTCTTTGCCGGGCAGGTGAATGGCACCACAGGCTATGAGGAAGCAGCCGGGCAGGGCCTTGTGGCCGGCATCAACGCCCACCAGAATGCCGTGGGTGCAGCTCCCTTTGTTCTGGCCCGCGACGAGGCCTACATAGGTGTGCTCATCGACGACCTTGTGACCAAGGGTGTCGACGAGCCCTACCGCATGTTTACCAGCCGTGCCGAGCACCGCATATTGCTGCGGCAGGACGATGCCGACTTGCGCCTCACGCCACGCAGCTATGCCCTGGGGCTTGCCTCGCGCGAGCGCTACTTGCTCATGCAGTCGAAGTGGCGCCAGGTCGACAGCCTTGTTGACTTTGCCCGCGACTACAGCGTGAAGGCCTCTCTCGTCAATCCCAGTCTTGAGGCCCGTGGGCTGCAACCCTTGCGCCAGGGCACCAAACTCTACGACCTGATACTG
>OMSS01000054.1 GCA_900313795.1 uncultured bacterium
CCCGTCATATTACAAAGACCAAGCAGCGATTGTCGGTGGCGAAATTATGGAAAAAACTTACGGCGAATTTTCGGAAGAAATGAATATGATTAACCGTGCATTCTTCGAAATTATGTCAGAAGGCGACAACAGTGGTCGTGTATTCACTTTCCCGATACCGACTTATAACATCACAAAAGACTTTGATTGGGATAATCCGAAATTAGATGGTTTGTGGCAAATGACCGCCAAATACGGTATTCCGTACTTCTCGAATTTCATCAACTCAGATATGAACCCTGAAGATGCTCGTTCAATGTGCTGCCGTTTGAGAATCGACAACAGAGAACTTGCATACCGTGGCGGCGGATTGTTCGGCTCAAATCCTTTGACCGGTTCAATCGGCGTTGTCACAATCAACTTGCCTCGTTTGGGCTATCTTGCAAAAGATAAAGAAGATTTCTTCAAAATGTTGAAGGAAAGAATGGACTTGGCAAAAGAAAGTTTGGAAATTAAACGTAAAGTTGTCGAAAGCCTTACAGAAAGAGGATTTTACCCATACACAAGATATTACCTCAGAGCAATCAAAGGCAGATTTGGTGTTTATTGGAAAAACCACTTCTCTACAATCGGTTTAATTGGTTTGAACGAAGCTTGTTTGAATCTTTTCGGACAAAATATCGGTTCAAAAGAAGGAAAAGAATTTGCCGTCGAGGTAATGGACTTTATGAGAAACGTTGTTCGTGAATACCAAGTTGAAACGGGCAATAACTACAACCTCGAAGCAACCCCTGGCGAAGGTACATCTTTGAGATTGGCAAGTTTGGACAAGAAGACTTACCCCGATTTGATTTGTGCAAATGAGGAAGATGTCAAAAATGGTGCACAACCGTTCTATACAAACTCTTCACAACTCCCTGTAAACTACACGGACGACTTGTTCGAAGTTCTTGACCACCAAGATGACCTTCAAACAAAATACACGGGCGGCACGGTTGTTCACATCTTTGCAGGCGAAAGACTTTATGACTGCGACGTTATGAAAAATCTTGTCAAAAAGATTTGTGAAAATTACAGAATTCCCTATTTCACATTCTCACCGACCTTCAGCACATGCCCGAGCCATGGATACATTGCTGGCGAACATTTCGAATGTCCGGAATGTGGCTCAGAGTGCGAAGTTTACTCAAGAATCGTTGGTTACATTCGCCCTGTAAAACAATGGAACGCTTCAAAAGCAGAAGAGTTCAAAAAACGTGTAACGTTTGACATGGAAAAGACAGACTGCTGTCACTCATGTTAATCGGCGGATTTCAAAAAACGTCACTTATTGACTATCCCAAGAAGATTGCGGCTATTGTGTTTACACATGGCTGCAATTTTCGTTGTCACTATTGTCACAACCCCGAACTCGTTACGGGGGCTGAAAAAATTGCAGACGAAAATGCAATTTTGGGTTTTCTTGATACAAGAAAAGGAAAATTGGACGGCATAGTTGTAACTGGTGGAGAACCTTGTCTACAAAAGGATTTGCCTGAATTTTTGGCAAAATTGAAGGACAAAGGATTTGATGTAAAACTTGATACAAACGGTTCGAGGTTTGATATGCTCGAAAACGTTGTGTTGAAAGGCTTAGTCGACTATATTGCGATGGATATTAAAGCCCCTTTGGCGAAATACAAAAAAATTATCGATACTGATATTGACATTGCCGAAATTGAAAATAGCATTGAATTGATTATGTCTTGCGGAATTAATTATGAGTTCAGAACGACAGTCACCGAGGCACTTTTGACAGTTGAAGATTTTGAAGAAATTGGTGCAGTTGTTGAAGGAGCAAAAAAATATTTTCTGCAAAATTTTGTTTACAGTAAAATTTTGAACGAAAGTTTCAAAGATGCAAAACCCTTTACTCATGCCGAATTAGACCGTGTTGCAAAAATCCTGCTCGACCACGGTATTGAACAAGTTCACATTCGATAATAGTTATCTCGGCTATTTTTTGTTTTCAAAATTGTTGTATCATTAGAAAAAATTGAGGACAAACTAATGAAAATTTTAATAGTAATCGACGATTTAGAACTGAAATATTTTGAATTCAATGACCTTGTCACGGATTTTTGGTTCAATAAGGAATACTTAGAGCGTGGATATGAGGTCGAAATTTGCACAAAGGGTGGGCTTTTTATTAAGGACAATAAAGGCTTTGCTCTTTGTTATAACACTTTTGAAAAAAACGGTGACATTTTTCACGAAGAAAAATCAACCGAAAAACTTATTGAAACGTTTGATATTGTATATTTTAGACCCGATCCACCTGTTGACACAGATTATATCAACGCTTGTTTCGTTTTCGATTTTGTCGATAAGAAAAAGACCAAAATCGTCAATAATACTCAGGCAATTCTCGATTTTAATGAAAAATTGCACGGAAATTATTTTCCAAAATATACCCCGAAAAATATTATTACGGCAAATATGCAGTTGATTAAGGATTTTGTTAATGTCAATGGGGAAGCGATTATCAAGCCTCTTAACAGATGTTTCGGAAGCGGAATTTTTTACCTTTCTCACGAGGACAAAAACATCAACTCGTTGATTAATAACTCAACAAACAACGGCAAAACCCTCGTTTGCGTGCAAGAATACCTCGGTCACGGCGAAGGTGGGGACAAACGGGCGTTTATCATTGGAAATAAAGTTTATCGTGAATCTTTGAGAAAACTCCCCGGCAAAGATGATTTCAGATTTAATACTCACTCGGACGAATTTTTCCGAAAAGAATACCTGACCGATATTGAGTACGAAGCGGCAAAAGATATTGCAAAACACCTCTCAAAACGTGGTATTTATATGGTTGCACTTGATTTAATAGATGAAAAAGTAACCGAAATTAACGTGACAAGCCCGTGCTATTTCTTTAGAGAAATGAACAGACTTCACGGAATTGAATTTAATAAAACCGTGATGGAAGATTTGATTAACTTGACCGAAAACGAAATGACGGCGGCGTTATGAGTATAATCGCAACAAAAGATGAGTTGACTGAAATTTTCTATTCAGGTTGCAAAACTGAAGAGTTAATTGGCTTAGAATACGAAAAACTACCTGTTTACAAAGAAAATTACAAGGCGGCGGATTATTTCGACGTAGTTCAAATTATTTTTGACATGGAAAATGAAGACAAAGAGGTGCTTTTCGAGGGCAAAAATCCTATCGGAATGATGATGCCATACGGGCATATCTCGCTCGAACCAGGGACACAGACCGAAATTAGCCTTAATCCTGTCAAAAATATTTCTGAACTTCAAAAAATGATTGACGATTATAACGCAGAAACTGCCGAAATCGCAGCAAAATACGGGATTTGCTGGGTCGGACTCGGTATTCAGCCCGTTTCGACTTTCGAAAAAATCAACGTTATCCCCAAAAAACGTTACACAAGAATGACAAATTATTTGCCCAAACGGGCGAAATTGCCGTTCGTAATGATGAGAGAAACGGCTGGAATACAAGTGGGGCTTGACTATTCGAGCGAAGAAGATGCGATGCAAAAACTAAAAACCGCACTCAAACTCTCCCCTCTCGTAAGTGCAATGTTCGCAAACTCCCCTGTCCGAAACTCTCGTCTCTCAGGTGCAAAATCGTTCCGTGCATATTCTTGGCTAAATACCGATGAACAACGTTGTGGATTGATTTCTGAGAAAATTTTTCACGACGATTTTTCGTTTGAAGATTACAAAAATGTGCTTTTTGATATTCCTATGATTTTTATTGAAAAGGACGGAAAGTACATTGATACGGGCGATTTAACGTTTGGTGAATATTACAAACACGGATTTGAAGGGTATTTTCCGACTTTTGAAGATTGGCAAACACACATGAGCCTGTTTTTTCCCGATGTAAGACTCAAAACTTACCTCGAAATTCGAAACCACGACTCCCAAAAATCCGAATTGATTACAGCCGTTCCTGCGATTTGGAAGGGAATTTTGTATAATAAAGAGGCTCGAGAATCGATTGACGATATGTTCAAAGGGTCTGAGTTCAGAGACTTTGAGGAACTCAGATACCTCACGCCAGACTACGGCTTGGAAATGAAATTCAATCGTTACAACCTTTTTGACCTTGCCAAAGAAGTTTTGGATATTTCAAGACACAGCCATGAAGAAATGAAAACAGGCGAAGAACAATATCTAGAGCCGATTTACGGCTATGTAAATAAAAAAATAACGCCTGCCGACGAGATTATTTCGAGATTGAAGGACTTGAATGAAATCACGGTAAACGACCTCAAGGACTTGAATATCGAGATTATATAAAGTAACTATGTCACTACGTTGATGTGGTTTTGTTGGACAAAGAGGGGACATAGCCCCTGTCTTTGCGAGGGCTTTGCACGTGGCAATCCAGCCTTAACACTTTCATCGTCATATTGAGTGAAAAAAATCAATAAACGTAATTTGACGGACATTCAGGCACTGCCGTAACGAGTGCGGTGACGTTTGAAATCCCTTTTTCTTCAAAAATTTTCAAAATTTCTTTAATGGTCGTTCCTGTTGTCGAAATGTCGTCAATCAACAAAATTGGCTGTTGCAAATCTTTTTTCGTCAAAGAAAACGCATTTTTTAAATTTTTTGCACGTTCTTTGCTCGAAAGTTTGTATTGTGGGGCAGTTTCACGGTTTCTGATGAGAGATTTCATGTCATAATTGTACCCTGAAAGTTTGCAAAACTCCTCACAAACCAAATCCATGTGGTTATATTTCCGTTTTCGAGCCTTGGAGAAAAACATTGGAACGGGCATGACGAGAAAGTTTTCACTCGAAATGTCCAAAGTTTTCCAATACTCGAACATCAATTTTGCCTGATAAAAAGCCAAATCTTTTTTGTTGTGGTATTTGATTGCCCGTATTAACTTTTGTGTAACATCTTTATAATATGTTACGGCATAAACCTCGATACCATCGATTTTTTTGAACGGTTTGTCGGAGAAAAATTCCACGCTATCGTAACATTTTGAGCAAAAAATTGTATTTTCTTTTGTCGAAGAACAAAAATAGCATTTGTTTTCGTAGATAAAATCGAGTAGTTTTTTTAATATATTTATCATAAAATTATTATATAAGAAATGGAGAAAATAAGTGAACATTATCATAATGATTTTACTAATCAGTTTTCTGGTTATGGTGCATGAATTAGGTCATTTTACGGCTGCAAAAGCATTCAAAATCAGAGTTGACAAGTTCGGATTTGGACTTCCTGTAGGACCGACGTTGTTCAGAAAGAAAATTGGCGAGACCGAATTTTTGGTGCACGCATTGCTTTTAGGCGGTTACGTTTCCTTTCCCGACGACGATGCAAACTCAGAACTTTCGGCTGATTCGCCCGAAAGATTTGCAAACAAACCGATTTGGCAACGTTTAATCGTAATCGTTGCAGGCGTTTTCGCAAACTTTTTAACGGCAATTTTCTTGGTAATGTTTGCGGCTGGCATTTGGCATAAATTGCCCTCAAACACGTTCGAAACTACGTTTGAGGAACTTGCACCGACGGCAGTTCAATCTGTTCGTGAGGCGAATTTCCAAAAAGGTGACGTTTTCTATGAAATTAACGGCTCAAAGATTACTCTTCCGAACATTTTGACTCAATATCTCTATTTGAGCAGAGAAAAAGATGGTTTTGTTTCTCAAGAACGAGTCGACAAAAAAATTGCTGATATCAAAAAACTTAACCCAAACATCGATTCTGAAAAGGTTATCGACAAAGGAGTTATTGTTAAGTTGCCAAAATTTGACGACGAAAAAACCATAGAATTAACTCAGGATCAGGTTATGGGCTTCGAACGCTACACTCCAAACGAGATCGAACTTACGGATAATCAAAAGGCAGTCCGTGATGATATTTGGGGCAAAACGACTTACAAGGTCAAAATTCCGATGACGATTGAAGATTTGGCATTTTCTCTTGCCGACACAAGGCACCCCGTCAACATCACCGTTTTGAGAAACGAAAAAGAAGTGAAACTTCCTCCGATTTACCCTGACAAAGACGGTATGATGGGTATCAAAAAAGGCGTCACGGAAGTAGTTTACCCCGTAAGAAACATTGCTGAAAATATCGAATATTCTTACAAATACATCAAAATGAACTCCGATATGATGCTCTACGGACTTGCGAAACTTTTTACAGGAAGTATCCCGATGGAAGAAATGCACGGCATTGTTGCTGTTACGAAAATCGGTTCGGACGTCATCGAATATCAAGGCTTCTTCAAAGGTTTGCTTTTGACGGCAATTATCAGTTTGAATCTTGCATATTTGAACTTGCTTCCGATACCCGCTCTTGACGGCGGTCATGTGCTTTTCCTTTTGATTGAAAAAATCCAAGGTAAGCCAGTCAACGAAAAATTCTCGGAAACAATTTCGATAATATTTTTCTACCTGCTTATAATTTTTATGCTATACGTCGTTTACAACGATATTATCGCATTGTTAACAAACAAGATTTAGAGGCTTTATGAAACAAAAAACAGGATTTGTGGCAATTATCGGACGACCGAATGTGGGCAAAAGCACACTGCTCAACCAAATTATCGGGCAAAAAATCGTCATCGCAACCGACAAACCCCAAACAACAAGACGAAGAATTAAAGGAATTCACACAACAGAAAAAGGTCAAATAATCTTCATCGACACCCCTGGGATTTACAAACCGTGGGATAAATTCGGCGAAATCCTCTTTGACGAAGCAAAATTGTCCGTCCCCGATGCCGACGTAATCCTCTTTGTTGTCGACGGTTCAGAAGAAGCAGGCAAGGGCGACAAATGGATTGCCAACAATATTCTCAACTCGGCGGAAGTCCCCGTCATCATTGTTTGCAACAAAGTTGATAATATCAAAAATCCTCAAAAACGTGACGAAATTGTTTTGACCTACAAAACCCTGTTTGAACAAAATTATCCGCTTGTGAAAGTTTCGGCGAAAACAGGCAGAAACATTGACACTTTGATTGATAATATTTATCGCAAATTACCAAAAGGCGAACCGATTTACGATGAGGACGATTTGACGGATGAAACGATGAGAAAAATCGCCGCAGAAACAATCCGTGAAAAAATTCTGCTTAGAACACAGGACGAAATCCCACATAGTATCGCCGTTTTGATTGATCAATATAAAGAAGAAGAAAATATCGACAAAATTTATGCAACGGTGATTGTCGAACACGATAGCCAAAAAATGATTTTAATCGGCAAAAACGGCAATATGATTAAGAATATCGGCATCGATGCAAGAGTTGAACTTGAAAAACTTGCGGACAAAAAAATTTTTCTCGACTTGAATGTCAAAGTTATGAAAAATTGGCGTAAAAAATATAAAAACCCTGAAGAAATGCTCTAAATTCAAGGACATAGTCCTGCTCCGTTAGCGTTTGGTTAAAAATTTTTGCATTTCCCGTAATTGCGAGGGTAGCGATAAATGAAAGAGAATACGGTATAAATCCTTCAGAATGACGGTATTTTTACAGTGGCGATGCTGTATTAAAAAACGTCTAAACTCCGACAACCCCAACCTGTTGACAAGACATTAAGAAATATTAAGAATAATATATACAAAAAGACAATTTTCAGAAGGAGAAAGACTTTAATAAAGAGTAGAGAACAGGAGAGAGAAACGATGACA
>OMSS01000005.1 GCA_900313795.1 uncultured bacterium
ATTTTTCATAACGGTTGTTTTGACAGTTATGATTTCATCGGCACTTTGGCTCGCGGCTGCAAGGATTTCGGTCTTTATTTTGGTTGCATTGTTTACGGCGGTTTGTACTTCGAAAATCAATTACACAAAAAGATTCCAAATTATCAGAGTCGGTCTTGAGGTTTCAATTGTAATGCTCCTCTGTATTTTGGCGTTATATCTTTTGCAACTTTGTTTGACGGATATGGCGGCAAAGTGGTTCTGGTCGGATATTGTTTTTGGCACGATAAACTGTCTTTTCAGCGGTATCATTGCTCTTGGTATGCTCCCGATTATGGAAAATGTGTCGGGAATTATTACGCCGTACGGAATTTCAGAATTGGGCGATGCAAATCAACCGTTGCTCAAGCGTTTGCAGTTTGAAGCCCCTGGAACATTTTCTCACTCGATGATGTTGTCGACTTTGGCTGAGGCTGCGGCTGAGGCTATTGGTGCTAATGCTCCGTTAGTTCGTGTTGGTGCACTTTATCACGATGTTGGCAAGTTGAAACGTCCGTTATTCTTTATCGAAAACCAAAATTATTTCGGAATTGAAAACCCTCACTGCAAACTCAATCCGAGACTTAGCAAAATGGTTATTGTTTCGCATGTCAAAGACGGTCTCGAACTCGCTGAAGAGTACAATTTGCCTGATGTTTTGAAAGATTTTATTTCACAACACCACGGTACGACTTTGGCATCTTATTTTTACACTCAAGCAATTAAGCAAGAAGGTTTGGATAACGTTGCTCAAGAACAGTTCCGCTATCCTGGGCCTAAACCGAAAACGAGAGAAACCGCTATCGTGATGATTGCGGATACGGTTGAATCTGCTTCGAGAACTTTGAAAGAATATTCGCAAGAAGAACTTGAAAAATTCATTAACAGATTGATTGTTGAAAAACTCAATGACGGTCAACTTTCTGATTGTGCTTTGACTTTGAAGGATTTGAAGGTTATCGCAGAAACTTTAAGTAAAACGTTAAGAGCCGCTCATCACCAAAGAATTAAGTATCATGACAATATTTTGGAAGAGTTGGAAAATCGTTCGAAGCAACAAAAAATCATTCCCGACGACAAAATTTTGCCCGAAAATTTGAGTTCAGACGATGAAAAATCCGACAATTAACATTTTTGTAGAAAATATTTACGAGGAATTTGGCTTTGATGAGGTCGAATTTCATAATGACGTTCAAAAAATGTTAAAATTTGCGATTGAATTGCCCGAAGTTAAAGAAAATTGTTGTTTGACGGGAAAAGATTTTTCGATCTTGGTGTTTGATATCGTGCTTTGCAATAACGAGGAAATCCACCGTATTAACCGTGAATACAGGAATATCGACCGACCGACTGATGTTATTTCGTTTGCGATGTTTGCCGATTCTGACCCTGATGATGTTTTTATTTTGGACGGGGAGATAAATTTGGGCGAGATAATTATTTCGCTTGACAAAACGGCTGAGCAGGCGAAAGAGAATGGGGTTTCAACCGATGATGAGGCGAGACTTTTGGCGGCTCATGGAATTTTGCACTTGCTCGGATTTGACCATCAAACCGACGATGATTATAATTTTGTTGTTAAGACACAAAATAAAATTAAGGCTTCGTTGAATGTCTAAATATTCTCAAAAATATTTTCTTAAAAGTTTCGGTTGTGCAATTCACGGAATAAGATTGGCACTAAAGTCCGAGAGAAATCTATCAAGGCAAATCGTGGTAGGTGTTTTGGCAATAGTATTTGCTTTTTTGCTCAAGTTTAATGGTGTGGAATTTTGCATCGTCGTGATGTGCATTGCGGGTGTTTTGAGTGCTGAATTGTTTAATTCGGCGATTGAGTATACGGTTGATTCTGTTTTTAAAAACAATTTCACAAAACTTGGCGGAATGGCGAAAGACATTGCGGCTGGTGCGGTTTGCTTGACATCAATTACGGCAGGAATCGTTGGGGCAATATTATATTTGCCGAAAATTTTATCGCTTGTGAAAGAGGTCGTAAGATGAATTTTGAGGACATTTCAATCGGTACGGACATTGAGAAAATCGAACGTTTTGAAAAATATGCTTCGGATAAAAATGCCCCTTTGGTTAGGCGAATTTTCACCGAAGGTGAGATTGAATATTGTTATTCTTTCAAAAATCCTGCTCAACATTTGACGGTTAGATTTTGTGCAAAAGAGGCGGTCTATAAGGCTCTCAGTGTGTTAGGCATTGATGGGGTTGATTATAGCGATATTGAAGTTGTGAGAAATTCTGACGGAGTGCCATCGATAAAATTGTTGAAAGAAAAAAATGTTGATTTTCGTCTGAGCCTTTCTCACGGGAGCGGTTCGGCGGTTGCGAGCGTAATTGCGATAAAAAAATAAAAATCCGATTTTTGTGCTAAAATCATCTCAAAAGGAATATGAAAATGCACATTTTATTAACAATTTCGGTTATTTTGGTATTATTATCGTCGGCGTTTTTGACATTACGATTTGAGAACAAAAAGTTTTATAATGCACTTTGTTATTACTTTTCGCTTGTTTTTGCACAAGTCGTTGTAACTTTTGAATTTTTGTCGATTTTTTCGGCGATAAAGCCTCTTAATGTTGTTATTATTAACTTTTTGATTTTTGTAATTGCTGCGATAATTTGGTGCAAAAAGAAGAATTTGCCTGATTTTAGGAAAGATTTTTCTGCTGAATTGGAGAAAATGAAATTTGTGCTAAACCATGATAAGTGGTTAAATCTTGTGTCACTTGTATTTGTGGCATTTTTTGTTGTGAATGTTTTTTATGCATTTTTGATACCTGCTTTTGACGGTGATGCGGTGACATATCATACGGCAAGGCTTCCTTATTGGTATCAGATGTGCAATTTGAACCATTTTGAGATTGCTGATGCACGGGCGTTGATTATGCCGATTAACTCCGAAATTTTTTACATGTGGGCATATTCTTTTATAAAAAGTGATATTTTTGTAAGATTTTTATCAATTTTTTCGTTTGTGCTGTTTCTTGGGGCGGCACGGGCGTTTTTACGAGAATTGAATGTTTCGATGAAGGTTTCGTTGTGGACGATTTTTGCGGTTACTTCGATGTATAACGTAATGTTTACGCTATCTTCGACCGAAACAAATCTCACAATCGTTGCGTTTATTGTTTCGAGTTTGTATTTGTTTTTGTATGGCGTGAAGAATGACAAAAAAATCCCGTTGTATTTTGCGACATTGGCTTATGGACTTGCAATCGGCACGAAAACGCCGTCGTTGCAGATGTTGCCGGCATTTTTTGTGACTTGCTGCGTGATTTCATATTGTTATAAAAAGAAGGATTTTTATAAGCCGTTGTTGTTTTGCGGCGGATTTTTAGTTTTGAATTTTTTGATTTTTGGTTCGTATAATTATGTTTTGAATATTTTGGAATTCGGAAACCCGTTTTCTTCTCAGGCGTTAATTGAGCATCACCGCTTTATTGGCGGATTTAAAGGCTTTGTGTCAAATATTATCAGATACGCTGCGATGTTTGTGAATTTTTCTGGAATTTATGTTCCTTACGGCTCGGGCGTGCAATTCAGTGAGGCTTCTTGGCGAATAGTTACGGCACTTTCTGACCTTGTTATAGCTCTTTTTGGCATTGACCCTGATCTTGGGGTTGTGCTTTCGGAAAAAACTTGGTTTTCTTCTGGAAACAGTTTCGAAAATATGCTTGGGCTTGGCGTTTTGGGCTTTTTGGTGTTTTTGCCGGCGGTCGTGATTGCATTTAAGAAGATTAAAACTTCGAAGAGAAACTTGATTATTGGCTCGATTGGTGTGGGTTTTGTCATCAGTATGCTCATTTTGTCTTGCTCATTGGGATATATGCTTTTTAGCATAAGATTTATTATGTGCTATGTGATGTGTGCATTTGCGGTTATGATTTATATGTTTATGCGTAAGAAAAACGACGGCTTCAAGAAAGTCGTTGCTGTTATTATGATTTATTCGATGACGATTGGATTTTATTGTTTTGATAGAAAATTCACCCCATTTTTGTTGGTGAAACTTTATAAGGCTGGGTCAATTAATAAGTTTAAAACTGAACTTATGTGCGAAAACGAAACATTCATCGTCGATTCGCAGTGTTGCACGCTTGTTAAAATGACAAAATCTGACAAAAAACCAATCAAAGTCTTGTATTTCCCTTCTGCCGGAATGGATACATATACAATCGGGCATGCTCAGGACAAAAATTTCTCTGTCGATATAAAATTGCTCGAAAAGGTTGAAGAGAGTGATATCGACTGGGATAGTTACGATTATATTGCCGTTCCGAATATAGAGGAAAGCACATACATTTCTGATAAATCAATAGACAAATTCAGAAAGGCTGTAACGGCGTATAATGACGGCTCTGACGGTAGAACACCATTTTATGATTTTAACGATAATATGTTTGCAAATTGTATTTACGACTCGTCAAGACAACCAAAAATAAAATGGATGACCATTGACAAAAAAAGAATTACAAGGTCTCATTGCTATTTTAAACATAGCATTTTCGAAAAACATGGTTTCAAATTCATCTTCAGAATACCAAATTCGGAAGGCACTCGTGCAAAAGATTTGAATATTTACGTCAATTCGAAAAAATAGGTTTGCACAAATCACTTTTGTTGATATAATTCGGATATGAGCAAAACTGTAACCGTAAATAAAAAAGCCTTTCACGACTTTAATATAATCGAAAAATATACGGCGGGAATCGTTCTTTTCGGTACGGAGATTAAATCTGTCCGCAAAGGTGCGGTCAACCTCAAAGATAGTTTTGCGAAAATTGAAGATGGCGAAGTTTGGCTCTATTCTTGTCATATCAGCCCTTACGAACAGGGTAATCGCTATAATAAAGAACCCGAACGCAAAAGAAAATTGCTTTTGAACAAGAAAGAAATTCTAAAAATGTCGGGCAAAATTAAAAAAGAAGGTTATACGATTATTCCGCTCAGTATGTTTATTGGGGACGGCGGTTTTGCGAAACTTGAAATCGCCCTTGCAAAAGGTAAAAAACTCTTTGACAAGAGGGACGATATAGCCAAAAAGTCACAAACACGAGATATGCAGCGTGCAATGAAACGTTAATTTTTTGTCACAATTTTCGATTTTTGACGTTTTTTTTTGTGGCAATTTTTACTCTTTGCATGCGAAAATTTTTCACGAAAAATTTGTCGTTTGTTTTAACGAGAAATTCTTTGGTGAAATTAATTTACGACTTTGACTCTAGTTTACAACTTTTCCGCTGAAAAGTTCTGCGATTGTTCTTGCTGTGTCTGAGGCTTCCTCAAGATTGACAGATGGAGTCAAATCGCTAACGTCAGTAGGCATTTGCGACATTTGAGAACAATCTTCGTCCTCTTCGACGTAATTTGTTTGAGGCTCTGCATTTAATTCTGTTTCAACGATTTCTTCAGGCTCATTTGCGTCAATGTCAGTATTTGCAACTGCTTTTGGCGGTTGAGGTGCTGGCTTGTCGATAACTTTTTCATCTCCGTAAAAATCTTCGTTTTTCGGGCAATCGTCGTAATTTACGGGCGACAAGTCAATCGGCTCTTCTTTAACTGCTTTTGGGATTGCAAATTTTGGCTTTGCGTGTGGGACTGAAGGTGTGGTTGTCGATGAATGAGGCGTTAGTGTTGGTGTTGAAGCATTTTTTGCTTCAGTATGTTTTTCTACTGATTCTGCGAAAGATTCAGTTTTTTTTTCAGCCGAATGGGTTGAAAGAGCAGATGCCGTGCCGACTTTGCACTCAATTTTGATTGATGAAACGTCAAAATATTTGCAAGCCGCTTCTTGGAGTTTGCCTTTTT
Organism: uncultured bacterium; assembly: GCA_900313795.1. GTDB lineage: Bacteria > Cyanobacteriota > Vampirovibrionia > Gastranaerophilales > Gastranaerophilaceae > RUG841. Next base: position 5,839 of record OMSS01000005.1, read on the forward strand.
TCATCGGCTCGTTTGCAGTTTTTACTCCGCCTTCTTGAGCAAAACCAAGAACGATTTTGTAACGAGTAACTTCAATCGGTTTTGCAAATGTTTGGTAGAAGAAACTTGCCGGCGGTTTGATTTCGGCACAAATTTGTTGCCAATCTGCAAGCATATCGCCAGTTTCTTTGCTCATCGGTTGTTCTTTTTGAGTTAAATTTTTTTGCTCTTCTTTTGAAACTTCTTTTTGAACTTCAATGGGCTTTTGTTCAATCGTTTCGGGCTTTTGAACCTGTTCAACAGGTTTTGCAAAAGACGGTTTAACATGTTCTTGAACTTTCGCCTCTTCAAATTGCGACGGTTTTGTCGGTTGTGTTGGGGCAACAGGTTTTGTAACGGGTGTTGCTTGTGGTGAGAACTCTTTTCTTTGTTGAATTTGCGAGGTTGCTTTTTGAACGGGGATTTGACCAGTCGATAACATCGCCTCAAGGCGAGCGACTTTTTCGGTCAATTCCGCTATTGTCGGCACTTTTTCAAGACTTGTGATGTCTATTATGCAAAGTTCCGCCCACATATATTTGTTGGTATTTTCTTTTAATTTCGCAAAGTGGTAAGAAAGCCTTTCCGCAAGGAAAATCAGAGTTTGTTTGTCAAATTTTTCACTTTGTTCTTTGATTTTGTCATAGATTGCTTCGTTAATTTTTGTCATTGAAAAAACGAGAGATTTGTCTGTGCAAGATTTTAAAATCAGCATATCTCTAAAATACTGTATTAATGCGGTTAAAACCCTGCTTGGCTCATTTCCTCGGTCGTTAATTTCGCTCAAAATTTTCAAGGCATTTTCTGTGTCGGAATTGTATATGCACTCTGCGATTTCGTACACTTTATCGTATGAAATTTGACCCAAAATTTCGTTAACATCGTCAACGGTGATAGTTCCATTTTGACCTAAAACACTTAATTGGTCTAAAAGTGCTACAGCATCTCTCATTCCTCCTGCTGCATTTTTTGCAATGGCAAGAAGAGCTTCGTCCGTAATTTGAATGTTTTCGGATTTTGCAATAAAATCAAGCCTTTTGACGATATCTGCGGTTGTAATTCTTCTGAAATCGTATCTTTGACATCTTGAAACGATTGTTTCCAAAACCTTGTGAGATTCGGTCGTAGCAAGGATAAATATTACGTTTTCGGGCGGTTCTTCAAGTGTTTTCAAAAGGGCATTCGAGGCTTCATTTGTGAGCATGTGAACTTCGTCGATGATATAAATTTTGTATTTTCCATGAAGCGGTGCGTATTGCACTTTTTCTAAAATGTTTCTTGCATCATCGACAGAGCGATTGCTCGCAGCATCGATTTCGATAACATCGACAGGGGTTGAATTTATGACATCAAGACAACCTGCACATTTTCCGCAAGGTGTTACGGTTGGGCCGTTTACGCAGTTTAAAGATTTTGCAAAAATACGTGCGGAGGAAGTTTTTCCTGTACCTCTTGGACCGCAAAACAAGTAAGCGTGCATAATTCTGCCTGATTGTACGGCGTTAGAAAGTGCTTTGACCGTACTTTCTTGTCCCGTAATGTCTGCAAAGACCATCGGACGATATTTTGTGTAAAGCGGAATGTATTTTTTGCTCAATGATTTGCTCCGAACGAATTAAAATGCTACTATCGGTATTATAATCGAAAAGGGAGATTTTGTCCGTTTTATGAATTTAATTAAACCAAAAAAGTTACAAAAGGGTGATACGATAGGTCTATTGTCGGTTTCAGGCGATATCAGAAATGTGAAAAATATCGAAAATGCAGCGAAATATTTTCAATCTTTGGGGTATAAAACTGTTATTTCGGATACAACTTACCGAAAATTTAGATACCATGCAGGTTCTGACGAGGAACGTGTTAAAAATTTGGAAGAGTTTTTTCAAGATGATAAAATTGATGCAATCGTTTGCACCCGTGGCGGTTACGGTGTTATAAGGATTTTAGAAAAAATTAATTACGATATTATAAAAAATCACCCGAAAATTTTGTGCGGATATTCAGATATAACGGCACTTTTGCTCTATATTTACAAAAAAACGGGCATGGTTTGTTTTCACGGTGCTATGGCAAATGGAGATTTTGGAGGTGAAAAAATTTCAAAATTTACTGAAAAATCTTTCTTGGAAACCTTGAGTTGCTCGAAAACATTGAGTTTTAAGGCTAACGGAAAAGTTTTTAATAAGGGAAATGCAAGCGGTGTATTGTGGGGAGGAAACCTTGCAACGATTGCATCTATGGTCGGTTTGGATTTTATTCCGGATGAAAAATTTATTTTGTTTCTTGAGGACGTGAACGAGCCTGCTTACAAAATAGACAGAATGTTTACGCAGTTATTTAATGTTGAAAAAATTCGGAAAAACCTTGCGGGACTTGCTCTTGGAGTGTTTTCTGATTTGGAAAAGAAAAATTTTGTCGATGATATGTTTAAAGAGTATGCTAAAACATTGCAAATTCCTTGCTGTGAAGGCTTTTTGATATCCCATGAAGAGGACAAATTCACTTTGCCGATTGGGGTAAATTGTGAATTTTCTGCGGATAAGAAAATTATCGAAACGACTGAAAGAGCCTTTGAAAATTAATTGTTACAACGGCTATATCCTTTTTTTTAAAATAATTGTATAATTTAAGAATGAAAAATCTTGTCGAAATAAAAAATTTGAAGATGAAATATGCTGTAAAATCGGGTTTTTCGGAAGAAAAAAACGAGTTTATCAATGCGGTTAATGATGTGGATTTGAAAATTCAAGAGGGCGAGATTTTGGGTATTGTCGGCGAATCAGGCTGTGGCAAGTCAACATTGGGCAAGTGCATTTTGCGTCTTGAAAGTGGCTATTCTGGGCAAATTTTGTTTGACGGAGTGGATATTTCAGAGAAAAAAAATCTGAAAAATTTCAGAAAATCAGCCCAGATGATTTTCCAAAACCCTTATGCCAGTTTGAATCCAAGAATGAAGATTTATGATATTTTGAAAGAACCGCTTGTCATTCACGGCGAAAAAAATTCAAAAATTATTCGCCAAAAAATCGAAGAGGTTTGTGAACTTACAGGAATTGATAAAAGTGCCTTAAACTATTATCCTCACGAATTTTCAGGTGGTCAAAGACAAAGAATTTCGATTGCATCGGCAATTATTTTGAAACCGAAATTCATCGTTGCTGATGAGCCTGTAAGTGCCTTGGATGTTAGTATTCGGGCACAAATTATAAATCTTTTGAAGGATTTGAAAGAAAAATTAAACCTTACAATTTTGTTTATATCGCACGATTTGAGCGTGGTTCGACACATTTGTGATAGAACTGCAGTGATGTATTTGGGCGAAATTGTTGAAATTGCGAATAACGAGGACTTGTTCAACGAGCCGAAACACCCTTATACCAAGGCTCTTTTGAGTTCTGTTCCTATGATTTCGAGGGAGAAAAAAGACGATCGAATAATTTTGTCGGGAGATGTTCCGTCCCCGAAAAATCTTCCTTCAGGGTGTAAATTCCACACGAGATGTCCCGAGGTAATGCCGATTTGTGCTGAAAGTTGCCCTTCGCTTGATTGTGTTGGCAAAAATCATCTCGTAAAATGTCATTTGTATATTGGTTGCGAAAATTCGCAAAAATAGTTAAAATTGTAGCATGAAAAGAATAGAGTATTTTGTAACACAAACAGTCACGTTTCAATTTCTCAAACTCCTTAGAAAGCAGGCGTTCGAGTTCTTCGAAACCTTTGGCAAAATGGCGATTCGCCTTTTTGAAGTTATGAAATTTATTCTGACAGGGCAATTTACTTATCGGCATGTAATCGAGCAGTGTAGCAGGTTTGCGATTGATTCTCTGCCTATAACACTGACCATTGTTTCGATGACGTCGATTATTTTGGCTGTGCAAATTGCACCTGAAATGGTCAAACAAGGCGGTGCTAACTTTATTGGTGGTCTTTTGGCAATTGTTACCGTTCGGGAGATGGGGACGATTATGACTGGGTTTGCGATAATTTCGATGATTGGCTCGTCAATGGCATCAGAAATTGCTACAATGAAGGTCACAGACCAAGTTTCGGCGATGAAAGTTTTGCATGTTTCTCCTGTAAAATATCTTTTTGTCCCAAGAGTTATCGCAGGTGCATTGATGATGCCGCTAATCACTACTGTCGCTTCGACTGTCGGTGTTTTTTGCGGTGGATTTGTATCCTCATTGACAAGTCCGGAAGTTACAGGGTTATGCTTCATAAATTCAGTTAAACTGGGGCTTTTTAACCGTGACATCGGAATTATGCTCTTGAAAGCTTCGTGCTTTGGGGCTGCAATTGCCCATATTAGTTCGAGTTGCGGCTACGATGCAGAAGGTGGTGCAAAAAGTGTCGGCATTGCAACAACGAAAGCGGTCGTTTGGTCATTCATCGGAATTGTAATCATAGACTACATTTTCGCTTTATGGTTCTATTTCTAAAAAGGTAAAATATGACATTAAAAGTTGAACATTTAACAAAAAAATTTGATGATAAAGTTATTTTAGATGATATTTCGTTTGAGGTAAAAACAGGCGAAATTCTTGCTATTGTCGGCTTTAGCGGTTCTGGCAAAAGTACGGTTTTGAAATTGATAACAGGATTGCTCGATAAAGATGGAGGAACAATTACCTCGGACGATAAGGGCGAAGTCGCAATGGTTTTCCAATATTCGGCACTTTTTGATTCGCTGAATGTTTTTGACAATATTACCTTCGCATTGCAAGAAAGAAAAGAGTTTCGGGGAAAATATAGCGAAAAAGAACTTCGAGAAATGGTTGCGAAAAAACTCAAAACGGTTGGTTTGAGTAACATTGAGAACAAATTTCCGTACGAACTTTCAGGCGGTATGCAAAAACGTGTAAGTTTTGCACGGGCGATTATGACTGAGCCAAGTTTAATTTTGTATGACGAACCGACAGCAGGCTTAGACCCAGTCGCATCAACGATTATCGAGGATTACATTGTTCGTTTGCGAAACGAAACAAACACTACCGCAATCGTTGTTACGCACCAACTTTCGACTATTAAACGTTGTGCGGACAGAGTTATTATGCTTTATCACGGAAAAATTGTTTTCGAAGGTACTCCAAGCGAACTCGAAGCAGGCGAAACTCCTTACACAAAGCAGTTTATGGAAGCATCACCTGAAGGACCGATGAAAATTAATGTTTCGGATTTTTAGGATTTTATGGTAAATTAAGAACAGGCAAAGGATAAAAAATGAAATTATCATCAGGATTTAAAGTAGGAGTCTTAACTTTAGCGGCTATCTTAATTTTAGTCTTTACGGTACTTTGGGTTAAAGGTCGTTCAATTTCCGCTGGAGAAAGAATCACCGTCGCTTTCAAGGATGTAAACGGCTTGAGAGCAGGTTCTGGCGTACAAATGATGGGCGTTAGAATTGGTCAGGTCGAAAGTTTAGAGCCGAAAATTAATTCTGAAAATAGTTATATTGAACTCAAATTCGTTATCACTGAGCCGGGTGTCAAAATCCCTAAGGCATCAACGATTTCAATTCAACAAACAGGTATTATCGGTGAACAATTCCTCGAGGTTACTCCCCCACAAATGCAAACGATTTACGTTCCTTTGACGGGCAAGAGTATTCTTCATGTTGGAGATAAAGTGCAAACCGTTCTCTCAAAAGAACTTCACGACATTGGTGTGATTAAGTCGGCAGAACTTGTCGAAACAAAAGATTTGCCTAAAATTATCTCAAAAGATATTCCGACAAGAATGGCTATAAAAGTAGGCTATATCGTGGATTTGCCCGGGTTAGAACTTCCAGAGTTGCTCCGTGGCGAAATTAAAAGCAAAAATAACGTTGAAACTTTGAGAATTAAGCCCGTTAAGGACATTGCTCTCAAATTACCCCAAACGGATTCGCCTTACACAATCATAGAACCTATGCGTGTTTCGGACTTTTTGAAACTCCAATATCGTTCGGCTAATGCCCTTGCAGAAACGAACGAAAAATTGTCCGCAATCCTTTCAGACGACGTCATGAAGGACATTCAACAAGTCATCAAAAATGCTGATGAACTTACTGCAAACGCTACTGTCGCAGTCGATAAGGCTTCTGCCTTGATTGATGTTTCAAAAGATGAAATTTCATCTTTGTCCGTTCAAGTCAACGATTTGACCGTGAAACTCAACAAGATTGCCGACAGCGTAATCGACGTAACTTCGGACAAGGATTTTGCGAAAAATGTTAACGAAACAGTTGACAACATCAACAAATTGTCTGGCAATGTCAACAAAATTATTGAAGATCCCGAAACGGAAAAATTGCTTGCCGACTTGAAAATCACGATGAAAAATGTTTCAGAATTGTCAGATTGTTTGAACAAAATGTCTAAAGATCCAAAAGTTAAAGAGGAAGTTTCAAGAACATTTAAAAACTTGAATGAAGCCCTCTGTAAACTTACTGTCACGCTCGATACAGTGAATTATGCAACTGAAGATCAACGTGACGAACTCAAACAATCAATCAAAGACGTTGAGGCTACAACCGCTAACGTTAAGAAGTTTTCTGATAAATTGAACAAGCGGTTCTTGCTTTTTAGATTAATGTTTTAGGACAGAACGATGAAACTCTTTTTGGCAAAATTGCATTATGAAAAAAATCCAAACTTTTTCAAGCGATTGCTGAGAGGAGTTCTCTCGTTGTGTGCATTTCCATACGGAGTGGTCACTTCTGTTCGAAATTTTCTTTATGATAAAAATATCATAAAATCATATGATGCAGGCGTTTTGACGATTTCTGTTGGAAATCTTACAACTGGCGGAGTGGGCAAAACACCATTTACGGCGGAACTTGCGGACATGTTCATTCGACAAGGCAAGCGTGTTGCAATCCTTTCAAGGGGGTACGGCGGAAGAATTCCAAACAAAGAAGTTAACGTGATTTCTGACGGTGAAAAAATTTTCTATACTGCCCAAGAAGCAGGCGATGAGCCATTTTGGCTTGCTACAAATTGCAAATCTGTCATAGTTTTGACATGCTCATCTCGTTCAAAAGCAGCCGAAAAAGCAGTCAAGGACTTTAATTGCGATGTTTTAATAGCTGATGATGCTTTTCAGCACAGGAAATTGGCTCGAAATGTTAATTTGCTTTTAGTTGACCAAGCAAACCGATTTGGGAATGAAAGACTTTTGCCTGCAGGTCCTCTGAGAGAAGGCTTTGACGGGGTGAAACGGGCAACTGCGATTGTCGTTACAAATAAAACTTGTAACGTCGAAAATGCCCTCAAATACTGCGATGAGGTTAAAGAACGCTTTAACAAACCTGTTTTTTTATGCAAAATGCAACCTGATATTTCTTATAATATTAAAAATAACGAAATTCTCTATAAAGGTGCGTCGGTATTGGCTTTTTGTGCTATTGGTCAGCCGAATGAATTTTTTGATTTTGTAAAAGAAAAATTCTATTTGACAGCGACGATGACTTTTCCTGATCATCATGCTTACGATTTGAAAGATGTTGAAATGATACTGAAAACAGCAGAGGAGAGTGGAATTAGGTCTGTTATAACAACAGAAAAAGATGCAGTTAAAATAAAACAATTTGTTGAAAGTTATAAAACTTTTGTAAATGTTTATGCATTGAAACTCTCTGCTTGTGCGGATTTTGAAGATATCGTGAATTGCCGCTGAAAATTTGAATATTTTCTGTTAAATTCGTGATAAAAATACTGATTAAATCTTTAAAAATGGCTAAAATGGTGTGACTAAGGACTTTGTTATGCGTTGACATTGTTGTTTTTTTCGGTTAATCTAAAGTCTAATATGGGACATTTGCTACAATTGGAGAAAATTATGCCTAAGAAAAAAAACGACACGACTACTTCGCTTGTTGACACTCCCGAAAAGTTAGAAGAACTTATTCAAAGGGTTAAAGAGGCGCAAAGAACATTTGCGACATTTACACAGGAACAAGTAGACAAAATTTTCAAATCGGCGGCAATCGCTGCTAACAAAGCAAGAATTCCTCTTGCTAAAATGGCTGTTGAAGAAACAGGAATGGGTGTTGTTGAGGATAAAATCATCAAGAACCACTTCGCTTCTGAGTATATTTTCAACAAGCATAAAAACGCAAAAACTTGCGAAATCGTAAAAGAGGACAAGGTTAACGGTATTAAAATCGTCGCAGAACCTTTGGGTTTGATTGCTGGTATCATTCCTACAACAAACCCCACGTCAACTGCGATTTTCAAGTCATTAATTTCTTTGAAAACAAGAAACGCAATCATTTTTTCACCTCACCCGAGAGCGAAAAAATCAACGATTGAGGCTGCAAGAATTGTCTTGAATGCAGCAATCGAAGCAGGTGCACCGAAAGATATCATTGGCTGGATTGATGTTCCGTCAATGGATTTGACTAATATGTTGCTGCACCACCCTGACATCAACTGCATTTTGGCAACAGGTGGTCCTGGAATGGTCAAATCAGCGTATTCATCAGGAAAACCGGCATTAGGTGTCGGTCCCGGAAACGTTCCTGCAATCATTGATGAAACGGCTGATATCAAAATGGCAGTATCCTCAATTTTGATGTCAAAAACGTTTGATAACGGCATGATTTGTGCTTCGGAACAATCTGTTACGATTATCGAAAGCGTTTACGAAGATGTTAAAAAGGAATTTGTATACCGTGGAGCATATTTGTTAAACTCAAAAGAGGCTGAAAAGGTTGCAAAGATTATCTTGACGCCTGCTGGTACAGTAAATCCCGCAATCGTAGGTCAACCTGCACACAAAATTGCGGAACTTGCTGGAATTAAAGTTCCTGAAAAGGCTAAAGTCCTTGTTGCAGAACGTAAATCAGTAGATATCAAAGACCCGTTTGCTCACGAAAAATTGTCACCGGTTTTGGCAATGTATAAAGCAAAAGACTTTGAAGATGCTGTTGAAAACGCTCACGAATTGATAATGATAGGCGGTGCAGGTCACTCGGCTGCATTATACACTGACACGAGAACTCAAGAACGTGTTGATTATTTTGCGAAGAAAATCCCGACATGCCGTTTATTGATAAACTCTCCGTCATCACAAGGCGGTATCGGTGACTTGTATAACTTCAAATTAGAACCTTCATTAACGTTAGGTTGCGGTTCATGGGGCGGAAACGCTGTCAGCGGTAACGTTGGCGTTGAACATTTGTTGAACTTGAAAACAGTCGCTGAAAGGAGAGAAAATATGTTATGGTTCAAAGTACCGCCGAAAATTTACTTTAAACGTGGTGCAACCGATTTGGCTCTTCGTGTTTTGAAAGATAAAAAACGTGCGTTCATTGTAACGGACAGATTTTTGTTCAACTCGGGTGCAGTATACAACATCACAAACGTTTTGGACGAATTGGATATTGATTACCAAATCTTCTTTGACGTTAAGCCAGACCCGACATTATCGACGATTAACGATGCAATGGCTATTTTGAGACCTTACGAACCTGATTTGATTATTGCACTCGGCGGTGGTTCTCCTATGGACGCTGCAAAGATTATGTGGTTGATGTACGAACAACCAGATACAAACTTCTCAGACATTTCAATGAGATTTATGGATATCAGAAAAAGAATTTGCCAAATCCCTGATTTGGGCAAAAAGGCAACAATGGTTTGTATTCCGACAACATCAGGTACAGGTTCGGAAGTTACACCGTTCGCAATCATTACGGACGATAAAGAACACGTTAAGTATGCAATCGCAGATTACGCTTTAACTCCGAACATTGCAATCATTGACCCGAACTTTGTTGACGGTATGCCGAAGGGTTTAACGGCTGCATCAGGTATTGACGCACTCGTTCACGCACTTGAAGCGTATGTTTCTTGTATGGCAACGAATTTCACAAACGCACATGCTTTGGAAGCCACAAAACAAGTATTCAGATACTTGGAACGTTCGTACAAAAACGGTGCAAACGATCCGCTCGCAAGAGAAAAAATGCATTATGCTGCAACAATCGCAGGAATGGCATTTGCAAACTCATTCTTAGGTTTGTGCCACTCAATGGCTCACAAATTGGGTGCAATGTTCAATGTACCTCACGGGGTCGCAAACGCATTGTTAATCCGTCAAATCATTAAATACAACTCAAATGATTGCCCGACAAAACAAGCAACATTCCCACAATACAAATTCCCTTGTGCGAAGATGAAATACGGTCAAGTTGCAGACGAATTGGGATTAGGCGGTAAGAATGACGACGAAAAAGTTCAACTTCTTATTCAAGAAGTCGATAGATTGATGAAAGCGGTTGATTTGCCTAATTCAATCAAAGATTTCGGTGTATCGAAGAAAGAATTTGACGAAAAGTTGGACGAATTGGTCGAACTCGCTTATGACGACCAATGCACGGGTGCAAATCCTGCATATCCGTTGATGAGCGAAATCAAACAAATTTACATTGACGCATTTAACGGCGTTGTGTAGCACAATAACTACGGGGTTTTATTTTCAAATAAGCCCCGTTTTTTAAGGGTGGAATTATGGTTTTAACAGCAAAATTAATCAGCAGGTTAACACTCTATCATAGCATTTTGACAGGGCTTGAAGAAGATGGCATTGACACTGTTTCGAGTCCACAAATTGCTGAATTGCTCAAAATTGACGATTCTCAAGTCAGAAAAGACATAAAATTTTTGGGCAAATCGGGTAAAACGAAGGTCGGATATAGAGTTATAGAGGTCAGAAAGTTGATTGAAAAAACTTTGGGCTTTGAAAAAACGAAGGATGCTTTCGTGGTTGGTGCGGGCAACTTGGGGCTTGCACTTGCAAAATACGACGACTTTAAATATTACGGTTTCAATATTTTAGCACTTTTTGACAATGATCCTATTAAAATCGATATTACGGTCAATAACAAACAAGTTTTTCATATTTCGAAACTGCCTGATTTGACGAGAAGATTGAACGTTGAGATTGCAATTTTGACTGTTCCGAAAAATTTTGCCCAAGATACGGCGGATTACCTTGTTGCATCCGGAATTAAGTATATTTGGAATTTTACTCCGACTGTTCTTAAATTGCCCGATAACGTTCAAGTTTGGAACGAAAATTTGATTGGCAACTTTTTACAATTTACAAAAGATATATAGAAAACAGAGGACGAAATGCTTAACACACAAAATTCAATGGTCTTAATGATAGACGTACAGGAAAAATTGGTAAAGGCCACAGGTGCGGGTGTTGAGGCACAAAATGCTGCCAAAATGATTGCGGCTGCTAATATTTTAGGCTTGCCGGTTTTGGTTAGTGAACAGTACCCCAAAGGGCTTGGCTCAACGGTTGCAAACGTTTCTGAATTTTTTTCAGAAAATACAAAAGTTATTGAAAAGTCGGCGTTTTCGATTTTGAAAGAAGAAAATGCACTCGAAACAATAAAATCTTACGGCAAAAAACAGGTGATTTTGTTCGGAATTGAAACTCATATTTGCGTTTTACAAACGGCACTTGAGTTGATAAAGAACGGTTTTGAAGTCTATTTGATTAAAAATGCTAGCAAAAGCCGTCAAGACTCTGAACACCTTTCCGGAATTGATGTTATGAAATCGGCAGGCGTAAATGTCGTTACGTTGGAGATTACACTTTTTGAACTTCTCGAAACCTCGAAAAACCCCTCATTTAAACAAGTTCAGGCATTGATAAAATAAAAAAACTGTAAAGATTACGTTAAATATTCACTTTAACAACAATTTGTGTTAAAATGAAGAAAATTTCACAGAATAGTCGTAGAGACAGAAGGAAAAAAGGTTATGAATGATAAAGTAGTAAAAAAAGTATGGATATTTTTCTTAATTTGCTTGATTGCATTTTTTGCAATATTTTTCAACGATTCGAAACCTTATTTGGAGCGTTATGCCAAAGAAATTACTGCTGCAAAGAGCCTCTTGACTGACGATTATTCTAAGGAAGTTTTCGACGAATTGACAGCGTTCAATGCGTCAAGAACTCCGATGAAGCAAGAAAACATGGATAAATTCCCCGAAAACTACTGCCCGAACGTTCCGATGAACAAAGGCGACGTTATGATTAACGGCGGTATTTCGAGCGATTTGTCTTTGACTTTCAAAATGGCTGAATCAGTTGGCGAAAACGGTTTGGTTATTGGCTTTGACCCGAACGTAAGAATTCTTGCAAATATCAATAAAGAAATTGAAAAGAGTGGTTTCAAAAACATCAAAACTTATTCATACGGCTTGTGGAATAAAAATTGCCACAAAGACTTGTTCTTCCAAGGCGATACTGATGCATCGTTGGTATTTAGAAAGAACGAAGGTTTGTATTTGCCTGCAACTTTGGTCAAACTTGATGACTTTGTTGTAAAAGAAGGTGTTAAAAAAGTTGACTTTATTACTTTGGACGTTGAAGGTGCTGAAATGGAAGCCTTGAAAGGTGCAGAAACAATTTTAGTATCACAAAAACCGAACTTGGCTATTTCAATCCACCACAAACCGACTGACATGTTCCAAATTATCAACTACTTGAACAGTTTGAATTGCGGATATAAATTCTGGTTAGGTTACCATAGCCCGTATTCTGTAAATTCGGTCAACGTGCTTCTTTACGCAACAGTAAAATAATTACGAATTAAATTTTTAAAATAACCCTCAGTTTGCTGGGGGTTATTTTTTTCGCAATGACTGTTACTCCTTGAAGTCATTCTGGGCGATGTGAAGAATCTATGATAAGTGATTGTCTAAAATCAGATTCTTCGGGAATCCCTCAGAAAGACATTGTTCGTTTCTGCTAAAGCCTCAGTATGATGATTATATTGTTGGTTAAAATCCAACCTACTATTTTTCCTTCGCAAAGACTGAATGCGTGTGGGGTTTAGCCAACAACATTACCAAAAAATAAAGGGGGCTTAACCCCCTCATACAAACTCCATTCTTAAAATTATAATCCGGCGGAGACTGCTCCGCTTGTACCCATCACGTCAAGTGATGTAATGATTTGATTTTTCAGGGTTGAACCTTTGTTCATATATTGTGCATAAATGTAATCATAACGGTTCGAATACTCGTCGACTACGCTTTTTGTGTTCTCGTTTCCTCCAAGTTGTGCTTGAAGTTCGTCAAGTCTATCCTTGATATTGTCCATAACAACAGTCAATTCATCATCTTGCGAAACGGAAAGACCCAAATCTTGTGCAAGTTGAATTGCATCAGCGATAATCTGTTTATCGTAATATGTTTGGGCATTTTGTTCTGAATCTGTTTTTTCTGCTTTAGTTTCTTCTGCTTCTTTTGCCTCAATTGCGGCAAGTGCATCTTCTTCGGAGGTAATTTCTTCAGTGTTTATATCAAGTTCATTCAATCGACGCCAAGTCATTGCCGAAAGTGAATTCATAATGCTTGTTGTTGTTGATATTGCAAGTTGATTTGCTGCAACTGAATTTATTTCGCTAATTTTATCAACCATGTTCTCTACCTCATAACTCACTCTGTATGTCGAAATTTTTGGGTAAAAACTTTAGTAAAAATTTGATAATGTAAATTTTTGTAAAAGCGAATTTTTCGTCGTCGTAGTTTGCTTTTAATGTATAAAAATTTTTAATTTTCGGGATATTTCGGGGGTAGTTGTTTTTTTAATCTTATATATATTTGTAAAAAAGATATTAAAAAAATCTCAAGATGCTTTCAAATACTGAATGTTTGAAGTATTATAGAAATAAGTAAATTTTTAATAATCAAATTAAGTGAAAGAATAGTACATGGGAAAATATTTAGCGACTTTATTGACGGTCTTAATGGTTGCAGGCAGGGCTGAAGCAGCATCGGCGGTGAACAATTTTGTAGAAACTTATGTTGCGAGCGTTACGGAATTGATTGCAAGCATAATTTTTACCCCGATAAAGATTTTCGGGGCGGAAGTTCCGATTATTATTTTGTGGATTTTGTTCGCTGGAATATTTTTCACTGTATACCTCAAAGGGCTTCCTATTTGGGGTTTTAAGCACTCTTTGAAGTTGATTGCAGATTCCAAAAAAGAAAGCGATGGCGATGGAGAAGTTTCGACTTTCCAAGCGTTGTCGACGGCACTTTCAGGCACAATCGGTATGGGAAGTATCGCAGGTGTTGCGATTGCTATTTCGATTGGTGGTCCTGGGGCAACTTTTTGGATTTTAGTTGGTGCAATTTTTGGAATGTCGTTGAAGTTTACCGAAGCGACGGCGGCGTTGATTTATAGAACATTCAACCTCGACGGTTCAGTTTCAGGCGGCCCTATGCACTATATGGCTCACGGCTTGACGAGAAAAAAATTGCGTTGGCTTGGACAACCATTGTCTGTACTTTTTGCGATTTTGTTTATCGGTTCGTCATTCAGTGGCGGCAATCTTATTCAAATCAACCAAACTACTCAACTTGCGATTAAGATGACTGGTGGCGAAAGCAGTTGGTTGTTTACACACGCTTGGGTGATGGGTGTTGCGGTTGCGATTGTGGTCGGATTGATTACGATAGGCGGAATTAAGAGCATAGGTCGTGCAACGGAAAGAATTGTACCTTTTATGTGCGGTTTGTACGTTTTGGGTGCATTGATTGTTGTTGTAATGAATTTTCAATATATCCCACATGCTGTTGGGGTTATTTTGAAACAGGCATTTTTCCCTGAATCTGTTGTCGGCGGTATTTTTGGTACGATTATCATCGGGTTGAGACGTTCGGTTCAGACTAACGAAGCAGGTACCGGTTCTGCACCGATTGTTTATGCGGCAACAAAGACGAAAGACAATGTTGCTCCAGGGTTTGTTTCATTGATGGAGCCTTTGGTTTGTGCGATGATGTGCTGCTTGACGGCGTTTGTCGTTACCGTTACTAACGTTTACCATTGCGAACCCGGAAAAATTACCGGTATCGAAATGGTTTCAGATGCATTTGCAAAAGTTATGCCGTTCTTCCCGAAAATTTTGTTGGTAGTTGTGTTGTTGTTTGCATTGTCAACAATTATTTCTTGGGCATATTATGGCTTAAAATGCTGGAATTTCTTGTTTGGCGAGGACAGACGCTATGAGATTTTGTTCCACATTTTGTATTTGATTATTATCGTAATCGGCTCAGAATTAGATGTTAAGAGCGTTATAAACATTGTTGATGCGATGATGATATTTACTTCTGTTCCAAACATCATTGCGTTGTATATTTTAGCACCTGAAATCAAGTCTCAGTTGATAAAATATTGCGAAAAATATAATATTTCTTCCCCGCTAGTAAAAAAAACGGTAAAGGAAAATTCATAAAACTATGAAAAATGGAAATTTATTATAGAATTTTGTTTTTTTTAGTTTATAATTAGAGTGAAATTTGGTATGGAGCGAAAACAATAAATGTTAATAGAAGAATTGTTGGAATTAACTGTTAAAGAAAAGGCGAGTGACTTGCACGTTTCAGCGAATTTGCCGCCTGTAATACGTGTTAGCGGTAATTTGGTTAGAACGGATTACCCGCCGTTGACCCCTGAAGAAGTCGAGGCTTTGTTGTTCCCGATGTTGAGCAACGAGCAAAGAAGAACCTTGGAACAAGTTTGGGAACTTGATATGTCTTATGGTATCCACGGTTTGGGCAGATTTCGGGTTAACATTTACAAAGATAAAGGTAATTATGCGGCTGCTTTCCGTACGATTAACAGCGTTGCTCCGAAGTTTGAAGACCTTGGACTTCCTCCGATTGTTAGAAAAATCACCGAACGTCCGAGAGGTTTGATTTTGGTAACAGGGCCTACTGGTTCTGGTAAATCAACGACGCTTGCATCGATGATTGACCACATTAACGAAACAAGAGCAGAACACATTCTTATTATCGAAGACCCGACAGAATTTGTTCACCAATCGAAAAAAAGTATTGTTCACCAAAGAGAATTGGGACAAGATACACGGTCGTTTTCAAACGCACTTCGTTCAGCACTTCGTGAAGACCCTGACGTAGTATTAATCGGTGAGATGTATCATTCTGGTCGGCGAAATGCGTGACCTTGAAACTATACAGTTGGCAATGACTGCGGCAGAAACAGGTCACTTGGTTATGGGAACACTTCACACCTCATCAGCATCACAAACTGTTGACCGTATCATTGACGTTTTCCCTGAAGCACAACAACAACAAGTTAAAATTCAACTTTCAAGTTCGTTAATTGCAGTATTCTCACAAACTTTGTTGACAAAACTCAATCCTGACGGAACAAAGAGCGGTCGTGTTATGGCTCAGGAAATCATGGTTGTTAACTCCGCTATTTCTAACCTTATCCGTGAAGGTAAAACGGCACAAATCTATTCAGCAATCCAAACCGGTGCACAATTCGGTATGCAAACTCTTGAAATTGCTTTGAAAGATTTGTATAAAGCGGGCAAAGTCACAATGGAAGATGCTTTGCAAAAATCGCAAAGACCTGATGAATTCAAACGGCTTGCAAACATTACAAGATAATAAAATTTCAAAACACAAAAAACGACTGCATTTGCGGTCGTTTTTTTTATGGGAAATTTTTCTTAGAAATAAAACAATAAAGCGACGATTAAATCGGCTGTAAGCAAGAATACAGTTGCGTTTATGGCTGCTTTTGTCGTTGAAATACCGACGTTTTTTGCCCCACCTTCGGTGTTGTAACCTTGAGTTGCACAAACTGTTGTGATGATTATGCCGAATAAAAATCCTTTAAATACACTGACCATAAGGTCTTTGACTTGAATCCAAAGCCAGACCGAAGTCATGTATCTTGCGGGGTGAAGTCCGATTGTGAGGTAGGAAACGAGCATGCCGCCTAAGATTCCGCACAATTCCGCTAAAATAATTACGCAGGGAACGGTGATTGCAGCCCCTAAAATTCTCGGAGCAAAATAGTAACCGACAGGGTCAACCTTCATTGTTTTTATGGCATCAACCTGTGAGGTGACTTTCATGTTCGCAATTTCTGCACTGACGGCAGTACCTGCACGGGCTGAAATCGCAAGTGCCGCAAAGCCTGGGGCAAGTTCACGAATTAACGCAACTGCCATAAATCCTCCGACGTAACTGTCTCCACCCGATAACAAAAATTGTTTTGAAATTTGCAGAGAAATTACCGCAGAAGCAATGAATACAATGGCAAGTGCAATCGGGATTGAATCGTAACCGATAGAAGTTGCACTCGACAAAACCGCACCAAATCTGACTCGCCCATCAAGCATGTACTTGATTGCGATAATCAAATTTTGAACGCATTGACCTAAAAACTTAATCATAGATAGGCGTACACCATTTTTTGAATTTTTCGACTTTGCCTTTTACAACGTCGAAGTATAATTTTTGGATTTTCTTCGAAATTTCACCAACTTTTCCGTCTCCGACAGGGCGTTTGTCAATTTCGGTAATCGGGCTGATTTGAGCACCAGTTCCGCAATAGAAGGCTTCGTCTGAGATGTAAAGTTCAGTTCTGTCAACAGGGCGTTCGACTGTTTCGATGCCAAATTCTTTCGCAATTTCGATTACAGTGTTTCTCGTTACGCCGATTAAGATGTTGTCGGTGATGTTTGATGTAACAAGTTTATCGTTTTGCACGAGGAATAAGTTCATCGCAGAACCTTCCGTGACGTGACCGTCAGGGCCGAGAACGATTGCATCGTCAAATCCCATAGCCTTAGCATCAGAAACGATGAGGGCTGTGTTTGCATAACAGCCGCTAATTTTTGCACGAGGCGGAATAGCATTGTCATCAGAGCGTTTCCAAGATGATACGCAAACTTTTAAACCTTTTTCTAAATCACAATAATCGCCCAATTTTAATGTCAACATCATTAAGCCGTCGGGCATGCCGAGTACGCTTGGGCAAACGCTTTCAGCCTTTTTGTAAATTTGCGGACGCATATAGGCATCGCAGCGGTAATTACTTTTTTTGAAAGTTTCTTTTGCGATTTCGCAAAGTTCCTCAACACTTTTGCCTGAGGACATTCTCATAATTTTTCCGCTATTTTCAAGTCTTTCGAAATGTTCTTTCATTCTGAAAGCGTAAAGTTGATTTTCTTCTTTGTTGTAATAGGCTCTAATGCCTTCAAATACTGATGTTCCGTACAAAAACGAATGGTTCATGACGGAAATTACGGCATCTTGTGCTTTAACAAATTCGCCGTCGATATAGTAATATTCTTGTTCAGTCATAATTTTCTCCGATTGCTAAATTATAGAACAATTTTAGCATATTTTTTGAAAAAAAGTTTACTATTTATTTTACTCTTTATATTGACGTTCGAAAAATTTTGCGACATCAGAGGTTGAGATGAAATGGCAAATCGGTCTGCCGTGAGGGCAAACTTGAGGATTTTTTGTCGATTTCCAGCGTTTTATCAACTCTTCTGCCTGCCAAATCGAAAGTTTTTCGCCTGCTTTGACTGCCGCTTTGCAAGAGGTTGTCACGAGAATTTTTTCCTCAAGTCCGTCTAATGAGCCGTTAATGCTTGATAAAAGTTCTGCTGCAAGTTCCTTTTGGCTCACTCTTGAAAGGAGTTGCGGTACTCGTTTAAACTTGATTTGAGTAGATGAAATCGCTTCGATTTCGTACCCGAAATGGTTTAATTTTTCTTCAGCCTGTTGCAAAATTGCAACTTCTTCAGGCTCAAGGTCAACAATTTCGCTGACTAGGAGCATTTGTGAATTGATTTCTTTTTGCGATTTTAATTTTTCAAAAAGATAACGTTCATCGGCAATGTGTTGGTCGACAATCTCAAGTCCTGATTGGGTTTCGATTAAAATATATGTGTCTTTGAATTGTCCGATAATTTTAAAATCATTTTCAGGTTGTTGTTGAATTTGAAACGTTGTTGGGGTCAAAAGTTGTTGCTGCTGGCTAATTGGGGTAATCGTTTTCGGATTGACCGTCGGGAAAGTCGGCATTTTTGACTCTGAAATATAGTAACTGTCATCATTTTCGACTATTTGCTCAGATTTTGCCGAGAAGGGCAAAACATTGCTTTGCGGTTCGGAAAATTGCTGATAAGTGTTTGACGACAAGGCTTTGTCGATTGCAGAGATGACAAAATTGAAAATTAAATTTGGTTCTCTCCAACGAATTTCACGCTTTGTCGGGTGGGCGTTAACATCGATGTCGTGTGGGTTTATTTCAATTTTTAAAATTACAAACGGATATTTTCCATTGGGCAAAAGATTTTTGTATGCCATATCGATTGCTTTTAAGACTATAGGGCATTTTACGGGGCGGCCGTTGACGTAAATCCTGATGGATTTTTTGCTCGAACGAGTGTATGAAGGGTCAGAGACATAGCCTGAAATCCTTACATTTGCTTTGTTGTCGACTTTGTCGAGTTCGTGGAGTTCTTTTGACAAATCGATTGAATAAATATCTTCAAAGACATATTGAATAAGATTTCTTTCAGGAATATTTTTCAAATAATTAATAGTAGTTGTTACTGGACATTCTGGAATATTAATATTAAGAGGCTTTTCTTCTTCTTCTTTTGTTAATTTTTTCAAGTCAATTATCTGATTTGATATTATTGAATTTCTTGCTCTTCTTTCTATTTCAAGAATTAGAGAATTAAAGAATTTCCAGCTCTTCTTCTTATTTCAAGAATTAGGGAATAGAGTTATTCTCTAATTCTCTAATTCTTGAGAAAGATAGAAAGGTGAAGGAAACATTCTTGCCCCTTGGATTCTATGCAGTTTGATACTGCTTTCTTCTCAGTACTTATTTCTTCTTCTGGTTGGCGATAGCCGTCTTGACGAAGTCGACAAAGAGCGGATGTGGCTTGAGCACTGTACTCTGATACTCGGGGTGGAACTGCGTGCCGATATACCATTTCAGCTTTGGTATTTCCACGATCTCGACGAGATCGCTGTCCGGGTTACGGCCCACGCACATCATTCCCTTGTCT
>OMSS01000071.1 GCA_900313795.1 uncultured bacterium
CTATGCCTCACGCAATCCCTGTTACGAACGTAATGAGAGAAGATGTTGTAAAATACGAACAAACAAGAGAAGAACTTATGCAAAACGCTCCTGTTAAGGAAGATGGCTTCTTTAGAGTTCCGAAAATCAACTAATTACGGCTCGTTAATGGATTGGAATTTGATATGACTAAATATATTTTTATCACGGGCGGAGTTGTTTCGTCGCTTGGAAAAGGAATAGTTGCGGCAAGTTTGGGAAAACTTCTCAAGGCGAGAGGTTTTTCTGTTGTAATTCAAAAATTTGACCCCTACATCAACGTTGACCCCGGAACAATGAGTCCGTTTCAACACGGGGAAGTTTTTGTGACGGACGATGGGGCGGAAACCGACCTTGACCTCGGTCATTACGAAAGATTTACCGACACAAATTTAGGTCATATCAACAACGTTACATCAGGCAGTATTTATCAAACTGTTATTCAAAAAGAACGTAAGGGTGAGTATTTGGGTGCAACTGTTCAGGTTGTTACTCATATCACGAACGAAATTAAGTCAAGAATTGTCAAGGCGACAAAACAATTTAATCCCGATTTTTTGATTACGGAAATCGGCGGAACAATAGGTGACATCGAAAGTTTGCCGTTTATTGAAGCAATTCGTCAGTTCAGAACTGAAGCAGGTTTTGGAAATTCATTGAGTATCCATGTCACGTTGTTGCCATACTTGCCAACATCGGGCGAAATTAAGACGAAACCTTCTCAACACAGCGTTGCAACTCTCAGAAGTTATGGTATTCAGCCTGAAATTTTGGTTTGCAGAACTTCGATGGAAGTTCCGAAAAAGGAACTCGAAAAATTGGCTCTTTTCTGCTCGGTTGAGCAAGATGCAGTCATCGAATGTCGAGATATGAATAGTATTTACGAAGTTCCGTTGGCTCTTGAAGATCAAAAACTTGCAGATGTTGTTTTGCAAAGATTGCAAATGCCGACCGACCGTAAGGCTGATTTGGCAAAATGGATTAAACTTAATGACAGGATTAAAAATCCGAAACAAGAGTTCACGATTGCGATTGCCGGCAAGTACACAGACCTTTCTGACGCATATATTTCAGTTGTGGAAAGTTTGAAACACGCCGGTTATACTCACAGTGCGAAAATCAAAATCAAATGGATTGCATCTGATGAATGTACTGACGATGCTAAGACAAAGGAAATTTTGAAAGGCGTAGATGCACTCGTTGTCCCTGGAGGCTTTGGTGTTCGAGGTATTGAGGGAAAACTCAATGCCATAAAACATGCCCGTGAAAATAATTTGCCGTTCTTGGGATTGTGTCTCGGTATGCAATGTGCCGTAATCGAATTTGCAAGAAACGTTGTCGGTTTGAAACAGGCTAACAGTACGGAATTTAGCGAAGGTACACCTTATCCTGTAATCGACCTTATGACGGAACAAAAACACGTTAAAGGTTACGGTGCGACGATGAGATTGGGGCAATTTGAATGTCACGTTCTTGAAGGTTCGAAAGCCCACAAGGCATACGGTTCGACGGTGATTTTTGAACGTCACAGACACAGATATGAAGTTAACAATGAATATAAGCAAATGATTGCGGACAAAGGGCTTGTGTTCTCAGGTGTTTCGCCTGACGGTATGCTTTGTGAAATGATTGAATATCCGAAAAACGATTGGTTTGTAGCATGCCAATTCCACCCCGAATTTAAGTCTCGTCCAGAACACCCGCACCCGTTGTTCCAAGGTTTGATTGACACGATTGCTGCAAGAAAAAAGGCAAAATAATGCAAAATGTTCCACAAGAATATTATTGTTGCGAATGGATAAATTCGGGTTTGCATTTCCAAACTACCCGATTAGGTTTTTGTTGCTACGGAAACCAAAGTATCGGCGATCACCCGACCGTTGTTGAGGATTATAACGGTGAACCGATTGACGAAAATATTTTTGGCAAAATAAGAGCGATAAAACAAAAATTCGCAGACGGTGATATTCCTGAGGGTTGCAAGAATTGTTCTTATCTCCGAAAATCGAACTGGGACGGGCTTAAAGAAGATTATTTCGACCATTTTATGATTGGTCATAGCCAAAAATGTAACTCAAGATGTATTTATTGTTTTACGAATGATGTTCCTGAGGATATAAAGGATAGAACTTACAACGCTTATGCGGTGTTGAAGAAACTTTTTGACGAGAACAAAATTCGTGTTTCGCCAATGGCTTGTGCAGTCTTTCTTGGAGGTGAACCGACGATATTCCCTGATTTTGAGGATATGACGAACTTAATGTTGGAGAATAATTTTCCAAATATGAAAATTCATTCTTCTGGAATTTATCTTTCGTCATCAGTCTTGAAAGGCTTGAAAACAGGGCAAATAAGCATTGTAATTTCGCCTGATTCCGGAAGTCGTGAGGTTTACGAACAAATAAAAAGAGTCGATTGTTTTGACAAAGTTTGGGCGAATATTAAATCTTACATTGCCGCTGCGAAAGACGAAAAGCAGGTTATGGTCAAATATATCGTCATTCCTGATGTTAACGATAATAAAGAAGAAATCGACAGATGGTTTGACTTAATCGTCGAAAGTGGCGTAAAATATATCGCTTGTGACGTTGAGCAAAATTGGTTTTATAATTGCAATGGTGAATATTCTGACAAAATGTATGATTTAATATATTATATCAATGACAGGGCAAAAAATTTGGCTTTGAATATCGAATTTTATACGGCAGCAGAAAGAATGTTAAAAAAGGTGGGCGAAAATGATTTATAAAAGTTGCGATTTAATTGAACATGGTCTCGATTTTGCATCAAATTCAATCAATTTTTGTTGCCGAACAACTACAAAAGGCGGTGGTTTTAAGAAATTAATCGACAATTACCACGGCGAACTTTTGGACTTGGATAAATTTTTCGCACTCAAAAGAGAATATCGCAACAAAATGAAGTCGGGCGAAGGTATTCCGGAATGTGAAAATTGCATTTACCTTGAAACTCACGACTATGACGATGACGATTACATTGCGAGCATAAATTTTAATCAGGGAACGACTTGTAATTTGAAATGTGTGTATTGCACGCTTGCACATGGCGAAAAGTCCGATGACGCAAACGATTACAACGTTTACCCCGTCATAAAACAAATTGCCGATGCTGGAAAATTGAGACAGGGCGGTTTTATAACAATTGCAGGTGGTGAACCCACTATTAGCAATGGCTTTGAGGACTTGATGAGATTGTTTATTGACAACGATATTCATCCCGTTAGAGTTTTGACAAATGGTGTAAAATACTCTGAGGCACTTGCTGAAGGATTGAGATTTAATATCGCAAATACTGTTATTTCGGTCGATTCAGGCTCTCCTGAAATGTATAAATGGATTAAAGGGGCTGACCTTTATCATCAAGTTTGGGAAAATATCTCGAAATACAATCACGCTCAATATCAATCAGGACTTGTGCAAACGAAATATATCATTATCCCCGAAATTAACGACGATAGAGAAGAAATTAAAAAATATTTTGATCAGGTGGAAAATTTTGGTCTCGGTGGGGTTTCGTTCGATATCGAATTGACTTGGTATGGAGAAAATAGAAATAATTTGCCGCAAGAGATTTTCGATTTGGTTGACTTTACTGTTAAAGAGGCTGAAAGACGTGGTTTGCGTTATGAACCAGTAGATAGGGTTGTAAATATTTTGCAAGAAATTAAAAAACGCAAAACGGATATGCACATCTCGTTTAGAGGTCACGATTTGTAAAGGCTCAATGTACTTCAAATATAACATTTGTTGACGCTGCGAGGAACGAGCGAGCAGAGTGCATTCTGCCGAGGAAAATAATTCTGTGAATTTTTTTCGAAAAAGAAGTTGACGGTGAAAGTCTCAAAGACTTGCAGACGTCAAGCGTAGGCATGTTTATTGTGAGCGAAGTGATAAACAATCTCGTGGCAGTTCAGTACATTTTCAAATTTAGGCAAAAAAATATCGCAATATTTTGCGATACTTTTTGAAATAAAATTTTGTTAAGAATTAAAACAAGAATTGAACCAAAACAGTTCTTGTTCTTGGTTTGTTGTCGAAATCTACGAGAACAATTTGTTGCCAAGTTCCCAAGAACGGAGTGCCGTCGACAATCGGGATATTTTCAGAAGTTCCGATTAATGAGGAACGCAAGTGAGCGTAACCGTTTCCGTCTTGCCAAGTTTGGTCGTGGTAATATTCTTTGTTAACAGGGGCAAATTTTTCGAGTGCCTCAGGCAAATCTCTCAAAAGTCCGGGTTCGTATTCGATAGTTGTAATTGATGCGGTCGAACCGATGACGTAAATGTGAGCGTTAGCCTCTTTGATACCGTGCTTTTTGGTGAGTTCAACAATTTGGGACGTAATATCAATAATGTCTGTAAATCCCTTTGTGCTAATACTGAATCTGTCAGTTATAATTGTCATATTTGAACCTCACACCTTAAATCTTACAGATTTATTATCACATATAACAAACTCTTTGTAAACAACAATTTATGTGGTGAATAATCTTTTTTATTGCCAAAAATGAAAAATAAATGTAAAATATAGACATGCATCGAGTAAGGGCAGACTTGTGCGAAATGAAACTATATGCCCAAGGAGAATCAAATGTATCAAGATGAAAAACTTATCTGCGAAGATTGCGGAAGTGAATTTTTATTTACGGCCGGAGAACAAGAATTTTACGCAGAAAAGGGACTCGTGAACAAACCAAAGAGATGTCCGGAATGCCGTAAATCACGTCGCCAAAATCAACGTGCGAAAAGAAAAATGTACGACGTTACCTGCTCGGATTGTGGTTGCCAAACACAAGTACCCTTCAAACCTATTGCTGGTAAAGAAGTGTACTGCAAAGAATGTTACGCAAAACATCACGAATAAAAATACATTTAATATCTTAAAACGAACGGACGTCTATGGCGTCCGTTTTTGTGTTTTTTCACTTTACAAAGCATTGTTGGGTTAAAACCCAACCTACGATTTTTAATTTTTAAACCAGTCATACTGAGACTTTAGGCAAAGTATTTTCAAAAAATAATCTACAAGCAACCGAAATATTTTTTATCGTTGTCTAAAGCATTGAACAAATTGCCTGCAAATTCAGTCGGGAGAATAGAAATGTCACAACAACTTTCATCGAATGAGCGAACGTACTTAACAAATTCGAGTAAATTGTTCGAAATCGAATCGCCGCTTTCAATTTGAGGTTTCAATTCATTATTCCAATAGTCATACTCGAGTGCAATCCTGACATGTTTTACGCCGCAATCCTTGCATTTTTCGAGAAATTTATCGAATTCATTTTTATTGTCGTTAACACCTTTGCAAATAACATACTTGAGCGTAACTTGTCCAAAACGGTCATTTGGCGTGCAATTTGCGGAATAATTTTTGATATTTTCCCAAACTTGTTCATATTTTTTGACCCGTTTAATTTTTTCGTAAGTTTCTTTTGTGCCTGAATCGACAGATATGACTAAGTTTGCAAGACCTTTATTTAACATTTTTTCAATATGTTTAGAATAATTAAATCCTGATGAAAAAATATCCATTTTATAGTTATAAAAATAAGCAAACTGAACGAGCCTTTCGAACTCGTAATCGGGATATTCCGTACATTCGCCGCCCGCAACTGAAATCAGCAATTTGTCAGAGAGGAGATTTTTGTCCTGCAAATCTAAAATAACGGGCATGATGTCGTATGCCTTGCGGGTATTCATTTTTCTTTTCCAATCGGGATTTTTCGAAAATGAACAATAATAGCAGCAACAACTGCAAGCCGTTCTATGAGCGATAAGAAGAACGTTTATTTTCGGATTTTCTTCAAAATCCCGTTCAATCAAGTGGATACAGTTTTTGCATTGGTCGATAAGTTTTCCTGATTTAAAAGTTTCTCTCCATTGCTCACGTTTTTTCTTAATCAAATCTGGGTCGATGAGTTCGCCGTGATAATCTTTGTACCAGTACCATTCGGTGTCGTTGTATCCCATACCGCAACTTCTCACGGTATCCATCGTAAAATATAGGGAACTTTCAACAGCATCGCAACCGATATACTTCATAAAAAACCTTTTTTGTTAAACCAGATAACAATTATTATACAACAAATAAGCGAGTTTTAGGCAAAAGTAAAAATAACGAAACAAAAATAAAAAAATCCGATATTTAGACTATGAAAACAGATATGTTTATGATAACTTATATTCTATAAATGTTATAGTATTTCATGCTTATAAAGCATGCCTAAAGGAGAAAAAATATGACTGAAAAAAGAGTATGGCTTTTCAAAGAAGGAAATGCCGACATGCGTGCACTCCTTGGTGGTAAAGGTGCTAACTTGGCAGAAATGACCAACTTAGGTTTGCCTGTTCCTCCTGGATTGACTATCACGACAGAAACTTGTATGGACTACATCAACCACGGAAACAAAATGCCCGAAGGCTTGATGGACGAAGTAAAAAAAGCACTCGTTGAAGTTGAAGCACAAGCAGGTAAAAAGTTCGGAGATAAAACAAACCCGTTA
>OMSS01000042.1 GCA_900313795.1 uncultured bacterium
CAAACCTCTTTCCCTTTTCGTGTATTTCGCATCAAGATGATATGGCCGGTTCTGCTCTGCAAACCGGAAGATATTATTCTTTCATGATTTGCCGTATGGCGTATGATTGTCGGTTTTCCTGTTTTTGATAATCGCATAAATCACGCAGACAATCCCTCCGATGGTTCCGACAGAGAACAGAAGGCTGTTCAGTGTCAGGTGCCCGCGGGAGTCGATCATCGTCAGGAGATTGAAAAACAGAGCGAAATCAACCCCAAGTACAAGCAGCAGGCGGTTCCTGTCGCCGATCAGGTCCCTGACAGGCCTGGCCCGAATTAAAAACGGGAGAAAAACAACGCTCAGCCCGAAGAGCACTGCACTGGCGGCAATCTCAAACCAGTCTCCTTTGCCAGAGCATTTTTGCAATATCACTTCACCGTAATTCTCCTCTTCAATACCAATCAAGTCACGTTTTAGCGATCGATAAACTTTTCTATCCAGCTCTTGTCGTACAAGCTCATCCGCAAGTTGTTCTTCTTTTGTCTTCATTAGTTCAAATCTTCATTACATATTATTATTTATTTGTTCCATTTAACCGTTCCTGGGGCATTGGCGAGAAATAAGCCGAAATAGCTGACTACCGGACCATACAACGCAGAGATTGACCGTAGTAGCGAGTGTCGTAGCTGGCGGAGTAAATGAGGGAGCTGAGGAAGTAGGCGCTGTAGGCGTAAGACGTACTGAGGACCGAGCTAGACCAGTAGGAGCCGCCGCTACCGCTACTGTCCAGCGAGCTGCCGTTGACGTAGCCTCCGCGGACAAAGAACAAAGGTGAAGTTCGGATGTTATTAAAGCCGTTAGTGGCATAGCTTGAGCCGGAAACGCTGGTAATAATACCGGAAGTGTACCAAAGGTTACCAAATTGCCTGGTAGCGGCATCGCCGGAAGAGCTACTTCTACCTTGTGGCAATTTCCAGCCTTTAGGGCAAATGGAGTTAGCAGCGACATCGTATCTGGTTGAACCAATACCACTAGACGCATTACTGGCAATAGCAGCTGTCCAGTTGTAGTAGTTACCAGCGTGGTAGTGGGCACAGTCTTCTTCAGAATGACCAGCAGCCGTACACTGGGCTAGAGTCTGCATAGTTTCATCACTAGTTGTACCAGTAGTGTAATAGTATCTATCACCACCTTCAGCGGAATATGGAGTACTGTTAGCTTCTGTGGTAATTGGCATCTCTGGCGAAACGGTTGTACCAGATATAGTCCTACCAGAAGTAGTAGCGGTAGAGGCTGGTGACCAAGTAATCACTCCACCTGAAGAAGAGTAGCCGTCAGCATATGGCGCAGAACCAGAAGTATTAAGATCTGTGTTTTCTGAGGTTAAGGTAGCTACACCAGTCCCACCGATATCTAGATCTAGGTTTTGTGTCATCCAGATGTTGCCGTCTGCTTGCTTTGCTACACAATAGCCCTGATTATCACGTTCATCTACTAGGTAGTATTGAGAGCCCTGCGTCATACTGGACAGTGCAGCTGATTTCTTAGCGCTATCAGCTAGTTCTTGCATATAAGTAATACTACTTGGGACTGGGGTAGCGCAGGTGGTATTAGTAATAACCGGACCAGCTGAAGCCCACATGGCATAAAGGTTAAGAGAGTTACTAGCCTGAGTTTGGTCTATAGCCCAGACAAGGGCTGTTCCTCCTCCATCAGGGTTATAGGTAGTACCGCTGCAGGTGCCACCATCAGTTGTTTGTGCTGTACACCAGCCTTTAAAGTTATAACCATCTCTGGTTGGTACTGTACTTGATATATTGACTTGTTCCGTGTCTGTTGGTTGGTTTGACACATTAGGTGGCATGTTAGATACTCCAGTAGCATTGGCATTGTAAGTGATAGAGTAATTTACAGGATTAGCAGTGACTGTAATAACAAAGGTATTACCATAAGTTCCTGGCGCAGTATTACTATTTATTCTGGCTCCTATGGCTAGATTATAGTTATTAGCATTAGAATTAGCTGATGAGGTTTGGTCTAAGATGACTAAAGTAGAAGCACTGGTTGGCCCTGGGAGATAGTTAGAGTTTGCTTGAGAGTTTAGTTTGCTTGGTCTAAAGCCCCAAGTGTTGTTATAAGTACTGTCTGTTCTATAGGTAGATTCACTAATACCAGCTGATACTGTATGGGATGGGATACTGCCTCCTCCTGATTTAGTAAGAGCATCGTAGTTGCCGAGTTCGATAGCATCAGCACCCCATTCAGCAGCCATAACCAATTCTGAAGGATTGATTGATGAAACAAAAATCGGAAGTTCTGTCATTGAACGAACCATTTCAAAGATGTCCTTGTTCCAGCAGATGTCAACTGCGTGTGCACCACCTTGTGTTGCTGCGTTAACAACGTTTGCAACTCTGTCCATATCAAAATTATCAATACCTGAAATGATTTTAATAGCATTTCTGTGATTCATAGCGTTTTTAAAATGTGAAATTCTGTTCATTAATGTTTCTCCTTATAAATTTCTGTTTATATCATATCACAAAAAGATATATTACAAGATTAAGCGTTTCATTTCGATAATTGCGGGTTCGAGTCCCGTAAATATTGCTCTTGCAATAATAGTGTGACCGACATTCAATTCGTGTAAACCTTTTATTTCGTGCATTCTATGAACATTATTGTAGGTCAAACCATGACCGGCGTTAACCTCAAAGCCCAAATCTTGAGCATGTTCTGCTGCAATTTTTAATTTCAAAAATTCTTCTTCTTCCATATTCGTGCCGTAAGCGTTAGAATAAGCGGTAGTATTGAGTTCTAACGATTTTACCCCAGTTGTTTTTGCTGCTTCAATTTGTTTTTTATCAGGGTCAAGGAAAAGTCCAACCTTAATACCAGCCTTAAATAAAGGCTTAATAAATTCTGCAATATATTGTGCTTGGTATTCGGGCATGACGTTATCAGCCATCATCGGAATATTTTCCCCTGCAACATCAAAGCCCTTTTCAGTCGTCAATTCGTTTTTTCTCTCTGGAACAATGCAACATTTATAAGGCATAACCGAAAGTGCAAACTCACGCATTTCGTCCGTTGCTGCCATTTCAAGAGTTACTTTTAATTCAGGAATACTGCAAACTTTTCTGACATCATCTTCTTTGATATGACGTCTGTCCTCTCGAAGGTGCATTGTCAAATTGTGAACACCACATTTTGAGGCAAACAATGCAGCCTTATAAACGTCCGGTTCTTTACCGCCACGGGCATTTCTCAGTGTTGCAATATGGTCAATATTTACTCCTAATAACATTTTTTGCTCCAACTTTCTATCGGAAATATTATAATATAAATATGAAAAAACTGTCATCTTTATGAAAATTTAATTTCAACAATTCACAAAAAAGACCCCATTTAGAGGTCTTTTTTATAAAAGTAGCAATTCGATTATGCCTTGATAGTTTCTGTGTCAAAAATATCAATAAAGTCGAATTTATTGACGTCAAAGACACCTTTATCCGTAATTTTTAAATCAGGAATAACAGAAAGTGACAAGAACGCCATTGTCATAAACGGATCGTCTAACACACAACCGATTTTCTTAACGCCATCTTTGAGTTCGTGGCATTGTTGAAGAACTGTTTCGAACGGTTGGTCTGACATCAAACCTGCAATCGGCAACGGTAATTTCGAAACAACTTCGCCATTGTTAACGATAACCTTACCGCCTTGTGACTTAACAAGTTCAATAGCAGCCATTTCCATATCAGAATCGTTTGTACCGATAACAATCATATTGTGAGCATCGTGTGCAACTGTTGAAGCGATTGCCCCTGATTTCAAGCCGAAACCTTTGATAAAGCCTTTACCGATGTTACCAGTTGCCTTGTGACGTTCGAATACCATAATTTTCAAAACATCATTTTCAACATCTGATTCAGCATACCCGTCAACTACTTTGATTTTAGCGTTTACGCTCTTTGTAAGCAAAGTTCCAGGGACAACTTGCATTGCACGAACGGTGTCGGATTTTGCAGTAATTTTGAAGTCATCGTGTTCAATCCACTTAACGTTGACTGAACCACGGAGTTTCGGAACTTCATTTTGTTCAATGTCACAAACCAATTTGCCGTTTTCTGCAACGACTTCGCCACTTTTGATAACCAAAGAAGGTTTAAAATCTTTAAGATTATCAAATACCAACATGTGTGCTCTGTAACCTGGAGCAATAGCACCGATATCATTCAAACCGAAGTATTCTGCCGTGTTAATTGAAGCAACTTTGATAGCCGTAATCGGGTCAACACCTGCTTCAACAGATTGGCGAACCATATCATTAATGTGACCTTTCAAATCCGTCGGGTGTCTGTCATCGGTTACGAAAATGCAACGTCTTGTATTTTTTGTTTTCAAAATCGGAATCAACGGTTGCAAATCTTTTGCCGCAGAACCTTCTCTAATCATGATGTACATACCGAGCCCCAATTTTTCGGTCGCTTCTTCCGGAGTAGTACATTCGTGGTCCGACATAACACCTGCCGCAACGTAACCACAAAGGTTTTTGCCTGACAAACCAGGAGCGTGACCGTCAATTTTCTTGTGTTTTGAAAGACCAAGTTTCAATTTTGACATAACTTCTTTATCGCAGTTTAAAACTCCGGGGAAGTTCATCATTTCCGCAACACCCAAAATTCCGGGAGCGTCCATCAAAAGTGACAAATCGTAACTTGTGAGTTCAAAGCCCGAGGTTTCAGAATTTGTAGCAGGAACACAAGAGGGAAGCATCATATCAACCTGCAAAGGAAGATTTTTGCAAGCCTCTCTCATAAAACTTATACCGTGTAAACCGAAAACGTTTGAAATTTCGTGTGGGTCAGCAATAACAGTAACCGTACCTTCCGGAACGACTGCCTTTGCAAATTCTTTTGGCAAACACATTGAACTTTCAATGTGTACGTGTCCGTCAATGAATGCCGGAGTAACGTATGCACCGTTTACGTCAATTTCTTTTAAACCTTTGTAATCATCGCCCATACCTGCGATACGACCATCATAAACTGCGATGTCCATTTTTTTAATTTCGTCGTTGAAAACATTTACGACGTTTGCGTTTCTGATTACTAAATCAGCAGGTTCTTCACCCTTCGCAACTCTTATAAGTTTTTCTGCGTCCATTTATTTCTCCTGATTTACACAACATCTATTGAAAATATAATAACATAGAAAATTTAAAAAATAACAAGTTTATGTTAAAATCCTCTTGAAAAACGGTGAAAATATGAAAAAGATTGAAATATATGACACAACTTTGCGTGACGGTGCACAATCAGAAGGAATAAATTTTTCAACTTCTGATAAATTAAAAATCGTAAAATTGCTTGATGAGATTGGAATTGACTACATCGAAGCAGGCTGGCCCGGAGCAAATCCAAAAGATGTTGAGGTTTTTGCAGACTTGAAGAAATTAGACCTTAAACACTCTAAAATCGCCGCATTCGGTTGCACAAGAAAGCCAAACGTCACTCCTGAAGAGGACAAAATTTTAGAAATGTTGCTCTCTGCTGACACAGAAATTATCACAATTTTTGGCAAGACTTGGGATTTTCACGTTGAACACGCACTTTGCACAACTTTAGAAGAAAATCTTTCAATGATTTCAGATAGCATAAAATACTTGTTATCAAAGGGAAAACGAGTATTTTTTGATGCAGAACATTTTTTTGACGGCTACAAGCACAATCCGGACTATGCTATGAAATGTGTTAAAATCGCTCACGATGCGGGTGCTGAAAGAATTATCCTTTGCGATACAAATGGCGGTTGCCTTGATAAAGAGATTTATGACATTACTAAAAAAGTTTTTGATGATATTGAAGGAATTTATTTGGGTGCACACGTCCACAATGACGGCGATATGGCGGTTGCAAACTCTCTTGCTGCAGTCGATGCAGGTGCAATTCAAATTCAAGGCACAATAAACGGTTACGGCGAAAGATGCGGAAATGCCAACCTTTGTTCGATTATCCCGAATTTGCAACTCAAAAAAGGTTACGATGTAATCGGAAACAAAATCGATATGCTTACATTTTTATCGACAAATGTTGCGGAGATTTCGAATGTCGTTGTACCTTCAAACGCTGCATACGTAGGAGTTAGTGCATTTGCACACAAGGCAGGTATTCACGCAAGTGGTGTTCGAAAAAATTCTCAAACTTATGAACATATCTCACCTGATATCGTCGGAAACAGACGTAAAATCTTGATTTCAGACCAAGCAGGTACGGCATCTTTGAAGGAAAAATTGCAAAATCTTCGTATCGTAAAAAATTTGCAAGAATCAGACTTGCCAAAAATCATTGAACGTATCAAAAAACTTGAATGGAAAGGTTTTGCGTTCGAAGGGGCGGAAGCATCGTTTGAACTTTTGATTATCAAAACATTGGGGCAACTCCCTGATTTCTTCTCAATTTCAGGCTTTAGAGTTATTGGAGATACTTTTTTAGGCGAAAAAAATCACAACATAATCACAGAAGCCTCAGTTAAGGTTAAAATTGATGACCACAATATCCACACCGTTGCAGAAGGTGAAGGTCCTGTCAATGCACTCGATACGGCATTAAAAAAAGCAATCGTAGAATTTTACCCTGAAATTTTAAAATACAAATTATGCGATTACAAAGTTCGTATTTTAGATAGCAAAGACGGCACGGCAGCGACCGTTCGGGTAAACGTCGAAACCACTGACGGAACAAATAAATGGGATACCGTCGGAGTTAGCGAGGACATTATCGAAGCGTCATATATGGCAATCACTGACAGCATTATGTACGGTTTGATATTACATAACCCCGATTGCATGGAATAATTTGTTATTTTAAAACGATTGTAAAACATTCTTAATAATTAAAAATAACTGTATTTACTGAATTAAAAACAACCTTTATAATGAGTAAATATGGAATTTTGAGTTGTTAAGGAGTTATACTAATGGTTGTGAAAAAATTTGCTAAATTATCGTCATGTGCAGTTTTGTGTTTTTTACTCGGAATCATGCCCGCAAGCGGTGCAGATATTACCTCTTGGGAAAATTTAAGAGACGAAGCAGAAAATGCATCTGAAGGCTCGATATTAAATATTACAGAAGATATTACTGCTGATGGAAGTTCAATCGGATTATTACAAAAAGTTTTGACGTTAAATTTTAACGGGCATACTGTTAATGGAGGCTCATACGGTGATGAGCCGCCGTTATTGTTTGCAGCGAATGGTTCATCAGAAACAAAAGTTGCCGTGAAAAATGCTGTATTTAAAAATTTCACAGTTGGAGAAGAAGGGGTAATTTATAGTAGCAACCCACACCTTGAAGTAATTGACGTTTCATTGTTGAACAACAAAGGCTCAGGCGAAGGTGTCGCAATAAAAAACAGTGCCTACAACAAATTACTCATCACCGCACAAAATTCAAATGTCGAAATATCAAACAACAACTCGACAGGACAAGAAGGCGGAACGGGCTATGGAGTTTTTTCAAGCAGTTCAATTACGCTCAACGCTTATGAAGGCAAAAACCTTACAATCAATGACGATATAAAAATTGACAATTCATTTGACAGCGATATTTATATCAACAATACCTTCAAAAGCGGCTGTGATTTGAACGAAAAAGTCACATTAGGAGGCAAACTCGACCTTGCAAGCAGCAGTGCCTTCATCTCTATCGGGGCAACAGGATATAAAAACGGAACGTTAGCACTTACCCCAAATGCCGCAAGATTGAACACATTACGTTTAAGCGTAGGCGGTGAAGCAACTCTTGACTTGCAAAACTACAACATCGATTCGATTGTAATGGGTGCATTGAAGGGTGAAACCAATGCTCCATTGCACTTAAAATTAGAATATAATGCCGCAACAGGAAAAATGGACTGTTTGGATTTTTCAAGCGTATCTATTGCCGGCACACCATATTTAATTGTGGACGAAATCAACATTCTTGAGGACGGAGACATTGCAAACACGGCATACTTGAAAAATGCAAGCGGATATCTCTTTGAAATTGCACAAGATGTAATTTCAACAAAACACGGAGATAAGACTTATATATTCACACCCGATGGAACTTCAAAAGGCTCATACATTGTTTCAAAAGCAAGAAATGTATCGGATTTGCCGTTTTATATCCAAGATACAATGTCGAACGACAAGTCAATCGCAATTACGAGTGATATGACATTAACAGAGGATTTAGGTACATTTGCGGGTACTGACAGAGATACAACCATTTTCGGTAACGGATATACAATTAACGCAAACGGACATGGCGGTGTTACAGTCGGCGACACAACAGGGCAAAAGTTTGGATTTAACAAAGTTACTTTAAAAGATTTTAATACTTCAACCGTTATTGATAACAAAGGCGACGGCGTTGTCAGCCTTACTTCTGTCACACTTGATAATTCAAACATTACAAACAACAATGTGTTGGAATTGTACGGAAATAATGACTTCAAAAAAGGTTTTATCAACGGAACGACGGGAAAATTTAACGTAAAATCAGGAAAGACTGACATTGGGAACGATTTTACCGTTGACAGCCAAAATATTACCTTTGACAATAACACTGTCATCAATAACAAAGGAACAATCACATCAACAGACAAATTTTCAGTACAAGATGGTGTTGCAATTAACAACGACGGAATAATTAATGCTAACGTTTTCAATTTAGGAACGACAGGTACAGGCGTTCCATCGGCTGTATTAAATAACTCAGGAACAATAACAGTTACTAACAACTTCAATCTTCAAAAGGCAGACCTTTATAACAAAGTCGGCGGCAAAATTATCCTCTCTTATATACAGGATTTGATTAGTTGTTCATCAAAAGTCGTAAATGACG
>OMSS01000014.1 GCA_900313795.1 uncultured bacterium
AAAGAATGATTGCAATTGGTGCAACAAATGAAAAAATCGCTATTACAGGCGAGGTAACCGTTGACGATACAAAATTGCTTCAAATTTCAGGAGCAAAAGGTATCGATATTAAGGCAACAGGAACGAAGAAGGGTGATGTAACAATAACCGATTCTAAGTTTGCTGCAATCGCTGATACAGGCAACATTAATATTGACGGCAATGTTTCGGCTGATAATTCAGTTGTAAGCATTGTAGTAAGAGACAGTGGCACAGGAAATATCACAATCGGCAATAACAGCACGACAACTCCTGCTCTGTCAGTTGTTGACAGTTCTGCATATATTTCATCAGAAGGACTTACAACTATTAAGGGTGATGTCTTGATGAATAATTTGGCAGACCTTGCATATATCAGCGGTAACTCTGTTGATATCAAGGGTGATGTTTCTATTAAAAATTCAGAATATGCATCAACAATTTACGCACAAGATGGCAATTTGACGCTTGGAGCATTAGATGTTGTTAATAACATCGATCCAAACGGAAAGAATGTGAAAACAACAATCGCTTCAAACGGTGGCGACATTATTGCGAAGGGCAAATTAAATGTTGAAGATGCAGACATCTGGGTGTCCGCAAATGGAGCAATGAAAATTGCATCAGATACTGACGGAACAGGTGTTGCTGTGAAGGTTAAGGGCGGAAAGGCTGAAATCTTCTCTTCAGAAGATATGGTTATCAACGGAGATGTTGATATTTCAGAAATAACTGATAAATCGGCAATTCAAGGCGGTTCTGTTACGGCTGGAAAAATTAATATCCACGATAACGATAAAGACACGATTATCAAGTCAACAGTTGGAAATATTTCAACAAAAGATATCAGCATTGTTGATAACAATGGCAAGTTGACAGCAATTAGTTCCAAAGGTGGAATAACAACGAATAACGGTAAAGTTAATGTTGCAAATTCTAACTTGCAAATGGTTGCTGAAAACGGTGACGTTAACCTCGGAACGGGTACAATAACTGTTGATAATTCAACAACGATTATTTCTGCAACAAACGGCGGAATTATGTCGGGTGATATTACGGTAAGAGATACTGTTGGTGGTGAAACTCCGACAGAATTAGGAATGGCTGCAAAAGATGGCAGTATTTCATCAGGCAACATCGACTTGTCGAGCAATGTTTCGTTGAAACAAATTACAACAAAAACAACAGGTTCAACTGCGGCAACAGATATTACAAACGGAAATATCAAAATTGCTGATAATGCTAAATACCAAGCAAATTCAGCAGGAAATTACACAGCTGGCGATATCATTGCTAACGTAGCAGAAGGCAGTGAATCGATTGCACAAATCTTGGCTGACGGAAATATCACAATTCAAGATATTACGGCATCAAACCTTGCGGATATGTTTATCCGCTCGAAAGACGGAGACATTAAGGCTGGTGCCTTAACTCTCGATAAAGTCGCAATCAAGACTATCGATTCAGATACTCACGCAAGTGTAATTTTAGCGGAAAACGGTGCTATCACGGTTAAAGACATCACTTTGACCGATATGGCAACTAACCCGACATACATTCAAGCGAAAAACGACCTCTCATCAGGTTCAATTTCCTTGAAAAAAGCAGATGCAAATATCATTTCAACAGACGGAAATGTAACTGCGTCAGGAAATGTTAAAGCAGATACTTCTAATATTATTATGAGTGCAGGCGGTGCATTAACATTCGGTGATGCGTCAGATTTAACAAATCCTGCATTGAAGGTTAATGACGGTTCGGCTAAAATCTCTGCAAAGAATGATATTTTGGCCAACGGTAATATCGATGTATCAAAAGCAGACTTGATAATTCATTCTAAAGAAGGCGGAGTCACACTTGGTGAAGAAACTGACTTGACGAATCCTGCTTTGAAAGTCGCAAACGGTTCTGCTAACATTTCGGCAAATGATGGAGCCTTGATTATCAAAGGTGACGTTGATATGACGGCAATCACGCTTATCCCGAATACAACACCGGAAAATCCGCAATACGGAGCCGTATTACAAGGCAAATCGGTTGCAATGGAAAATCTCAAATTATATGAAAATACTAAAGATTCTGTTATAAAAGCGACGGAAGGTGATATTTCAATTAAGTCAATTACTTTGACAAACAATCAAAGTACTTCTGCTGCCGGTGCTGTGGAAAACAGATGGACACAAATTGTTGCGGAGGATGGAGATATTAATGTGACAAAAGACATTAATGTTTTATCGTCTAATTTGTTAATTAATGCAGAAAATGGAAGTATTTCCGCTAATGATTTTATCATAAAAGACAGTAAAATTGATGGTACAACTGCAAATTCAAAATATGATGCCGGAACAATTCTTGCATCAGGTGTTGGAAATATCGAATTAAACTCTGTTTCTGTTGCAGATTCTGTGGTACGAATTAGAAGTGTATCGGGTAATATTGATATTGATAAGTCAATAACGGTTTCCGATACAAAATCAACAACCCCATCTCTTG
The DNA here is from genome assembly GCA_900313795.1 of uncultured bacterium. GTDB lineage: Bacteria > Cyanobacteriota > Vampirovibrionia > Gastranaerophilales > Gastranaerophilaceae > RUG841. The sequence goes on from OMSS01000014.1 coordinate 2,512, forward strand.
ATTATGCAGATTATCTTCAAACTGTTATAAATTCAGAAGAAGGAGATGTTTCTGTTGGTAGAGGAGTTGTTACTTCAGAAGCAGGTACTCCTGTTGATATTATTACCGCAAATACGAATACTTATGTAACTGTTCAAGGTTATGATATCAATCTTGGAAATTCTACAACAGATACGGCTATTAAAGCAAAAGAATCATTATTGATAATGGAGGCAGGTAATGATTTAAATGCGGAGAATACTGCTCTTGTAGTTAATGATGCCGGTGTTTCTCTTGAAGCAGAAGGGGCATTAAAAATCGGAAGTATTACATCTTCGACATCTGCTGCGGGTTTAGAGTCAGGAAATGTCGCCGGTATTTATGCGATTTCTAATAGCGGTAATGTAGAAGTTAACGGTAATATTTCTGCATCATACTCCACAATTGGACTTGAAAGTGAAACAGGAATTGCAATCAAAGGAAAAGTTGATTTACAAAACTCTAATGCTGCAATAGTTTCCGTGGGAGATGTTGCAATTGATGGTACTGTTACGTTGAAAAATACTGTGGCATCAACGGGAACTACTTCCGCAACCGGTGTTTCAAGATTTTTAAACAACAATAGCAGCAGTAGTACGTTACGAACGAATAATGATACTCCTGATGCCGAAGTCAATGAGTATATTGCTCAAATTCAGGAGGCAGTGAGTGATATTGATCCTCATTATACAATTGACGGTAATAAGGTTAATATAAAAGGTAATTTAGATGTTGATTTATCTGTTGTGAAAATTGGAGATAATGATAATTTATCAAAACTGGAAGTAAAAGGAAATACGACAATTGATGATTCCGTTGTGATGATTAATGCAAGCGGAGATGTTGTTACAAACGGATTTACGTCAAAAGATTCTATTATAGGAGTTAATGCAAAAAATCTCAAAGCTTCGAATATGAGTATTTCATCATCTTCAAAAGATTCGCCGGCATATTTTGAAATGGCGAATGGCAATGTTGATGTCAAGAATAACATGGTGCTTTCGAATACCATATTAAATGCAAAAAATACCACTAATGTAGTAGTTGGCGGAACGGGCAGTTTCAATTATGCGTATTTGAATATTCCAAATGCAAGTGCTCAATTTGGAGCATTAAAAACTAAAGATACAGTTGTTAATTTGAGAAATAACGATGCTCATAATACAATAAACGTTGCCGGAAACTATGAAGTTTCAGGAGACAATCTTTATTATATGGATTTTGATCCTGCAACAGGTGCTTATGATAGAGTTCATGTCGGTGGTGCAATCACTGGTGCTGACGGTGCAACAATCACAGTTAACTCAAATCTTGTTAACAAAGGTGATGTTGCGAACGGATACCAAATCTATGATGTATTCCAAGGAAATAACGGTGTCAGTGGCGTAAGTTTCGGTTTGCAAGGCGAAACGGCTTACTCAACGGCATTGGCTAATTACCAAATGGAATCACTCGGAAGTGGTAAGTACGCATTTAGACGTACAGGTTACACTCCAACGGCATTGGTTAACCCTGTTGCAGTTCAACTTGGTGGCTTCTTGACACAAGTTCAAACTTACGATACGGCATTTGATAACCTCGATATGGTTATGATGTTGCCGATGACTGCATACGGTCCAAACAGATATGCAGTTGAAGACGAAGAAGCAATGGTTTACTCACCGTTGTTCATTCCTGAACTCGAAAAAGGCGTATGGTTCAGACCGTTCGCTAACTTCGAAAATGTTGATATGCACCAAGTTGGCGGAAAAGTAGATTCACAAACCTACGGTGCGTTAGTTGGTGGCGACACTGCGTTGAAAGATTTGGGTAACGGCTATCAAGGTATGATGAGTGCTTATGTAGGTTATACAGGTGCACATCAAGACCTCGACGGTGTTTCTAACTATCAAAACGGCGGCGTTGTCGGTGTAACTGGTGCAATCTACAAGAACGGCTTCTTCAGCGGTTTGACAGTCAGTGCTAACGCAAGCGGCAATAGTGCATCAACACCTTATGGCAGCAATGACTTCTTTATGTTGTCAGCAGGTGCAGCATCAAAAACTGGTTATAACTGGGAACTCGCAAACGGAAGATTTATTATCCAACCAAGTTGGTTAATGTCATATACATTTGCTAATGTATTTGACCCGAACGATATTGCAGGCATGAAGGTTGACTCAAGTGCACTCCACGCAGTTCAACTTGCTCCTGGATTGAAATTCATCGGAAACTTCTCGAACGGATGGCAACCATACTTGACAGTTGATTATCGCTTCAACATCTGCGATAACGCTGATTACAAGGTTGGCGTAGTTGACTTACCTGATGCAAGAGTTAAATCATATATCGAATATGGTTTAGGTATGCAAAAACGTTGGGGTGACAGATTCACTGGTTACGGTCAATTCCTCGGCAGAGGTATTGGCAGAAACGGTGTCGGCTTGAACCTCGGTATGCGTTGGATGGTCGGCGACGGCAGAAACCCGAGATAAAAATATACCGTATATTAGAAAAACCCACGAGAAATCGTGGGTTTTTTGTTGGAACGTTGTTATCTGTTTCTTTTTAGAAAATTAATTAGAACATTGTTGTGTGCCTCTTGAGGAAGTTTTGATGGTTTAGATGATAAATTAATCGTTCAAAACACAAAATCACATTGAGAGGGTTTTGAGGGCTTTGTTTTTGCGTTAAAAAACCCGCTTGACTTTAGCGGGTTATGAAAAATACAATTTTGATTTTAAATTTACACCAATTCTTCAACTTCATCGAGGTTTACAGATTTTTCTGCTTTGTAAAGGTCGTAAGCATTTTGGAGATTCATCCAATATCTTGGTGATGTATTGAAGGCTTTTGCCAATCTCAAAGCGGTTTGTGCTGTGATACCGTTTTTGCCGTTGACAAGTTCTGAAAGTGATTGTCTTGACATGCCGATATTTGTTGCTGTTTTGGAGATTGAAAGCCCATTTTCCTTAAGATAAAGTTCGTTAAGAATTTCTCCTGGGTGCGGAGGATTATTAATTGACATAATTTGCCTCTTTTCGTAATTATTTTGAGGGAACGAGTCTGAACACTAATTTTTTGCCGTTTCCGACAGAAATTGAATATGTTCCATTTTTGCGAACTTTTTTGAAATCGAAAGATGGGATTTTGCAATCTTTAATTTCGTCGGCAGCATCGAGTTGTGCCAAGATGAGTCGCAATCTGTCCTTGTCAACGCCTTCGATTTCGTCGTCAAGTCCCTCGTTGTAAAACTTTTCAAGATTTTTATTTTTGAACGATTTAATCATGTCAATATTTTACGTCACCCTATAATAAAAAGTCAAATTATATGTCGAAATGTTGCGATATTGCTTGAATAAGACCGTCAACATTTGCTTGCAGGTCTTGATAATTACCCTCGTTTTTGATGATATAATTCCAATTCTTGAAGTCATCGAGTGCTGTTTCTGTGTAGTCATTTTCTCTTGAAAGTTGACCACGTTTTGAGCGTGCTTCTGCCGATGCTTCTACCCGAATACAGAAGGCATTACAGGCTTTGAAGGTGTCAACCTCAAACGGCATGCGAACATCTGGCACGATAATGTTACCATCTTGTTCGAGAATTGTTTTAATCCAATAATCTTGACTTATTGCACGGCCTTCGTTTCCGAGGGCGATTAGGTCTGGTCGATATTGAGATTTATTTTTCTCAATTTCTTCGACAGACAAGCCTGTTCTTTCTGAATATTTAATTTTAATTGCGTCAGCGAGACCTATTCTACGGAAAGACGGTAACCTTTCCAAAAGGATTTTGGCTACCGTATCTTTACCGCAAAATTGTTTACCTGACAAAGTTATGATGAATTTTTCCATTTTTCTTAATCTTTAATTTTTAAACTGATTCTTCTGTCGTCGGGGTTGAATTTCAAAATTACTGTTTGGATTTTGTCTCCGACTTGAAGAGTTTTGTTGTTTTTATTTTGCCATTCTGTCAAATCAGAGTTGGGCAAGAGTGCTTCTACTCCGTCAATAACTTCGACAAATGCACCGAAATGTTTGATGCGAGTGATAGTGCCTTCAACTTCGTCTCCTTCTTTGATTTTTTCTTTTGCTTCAATCCATGGATCGGGTTCGAGGTTTTTGAGGCTAAGGCTGACACGTTGTTTATCGTAGTCAATGCCGATGATTTCAACTTCAATTTCGTCGTTGATTTTGAGGACATCTGACGGGTGGTCAATCCATTTCCAAGAAATTTGTGACAACGGAAGCAAACCGTCTACGCCGCCAATGTTAATAAATGCACCAAAATCAGTAATTCTGACGACTTCACCTTTGATTTTATCGCCGACTTCGATTTTTGCAAATGTATCACGTTTTGTTTCTTCACGGTCATCTGCATAAACTTTTTTATTTGAAAGAATGAAGTTGCCTTGTTGAGCATCCATAGAGAGGATTTTGAGTTCAATTTTTGAACCAATCATATCTTCAGTGACTTTCGTGCGTAAGTGACTTGAAGGAACGAAACCTTTTACGCTGTTAACTTCAACGAGAACACCGCCTTTAACAACGCCAGTTATGACGCCTTCGACTGTTTCGTCTGCTGCTTTTTTGTCTTCAAGTTCACGCCAATTATAAGCGGTAGCAACTCTTTTGTATGAAAGGAGAAATTTTCCGTCCTCATCTTCTTCTTTGATGATTAAAAATTCATATTGCCCATTTTTCTTCAATGTTTCTTCGATAGGTGTATCGTTGTTGACTTTTGCTTCTTTCATCGGAACGAATGCTGCCGTTTTTGCACCGATATCGACCGTAACACCGGTATTATCGTATCCGCAAACGATACCTTTTACCAAATCACCTTTTTGAAACCCATAATCATACTTTGCTAAAAGTGCTTCAAATTCTTCGTCTGTAAATTTTTCTTGCTCCATATATCTCTCCTCATTAACCAATACTATATTTTACACTTTTTTTTGAGTTTTTTTTCGGATATTAAATAAAATTTTACATTTTTTAGTATTTTGTTTTTTTATTCTTGGAAAACTCATAGAAAAATGCAATAAAAAAGCCCCTTTTGGGGCTTGAGAAAATTGAATGAAGAGTTTGTTAATTTTATCCGACATATGAACTGTAAAGCATTTCTGACATGTTGTTTTCTTTTAATTTTCTTAATGCTCTTGCTTCAGTTTGGCGGATACATTCTTTTGTTACGCCAAAAATGTGGCCGATTTCTTCCAATGTTTGGCGTTGTTCGTTGCACAATCCGAATCTCATCTTGATTACGCTGCTTTCACGTTCTTTTAATGTGCCTAAAAGTGAGTTTATATCTTGTGATAAATTTTTGTATTCTGCTTCGTTTTGTGCTGATGCTTTTTTGTCTTGGATAATTTCGCTCAATGAAAGGTCGTTTTGACCGTCACCGTCGAGGTTGCTGTCTAATGACAATGTTTTGTTGAAAGCATTGAGGTAAAGGTTGATTTTGTCTGATTCAATATGCATTTTTTCTGCAACTTTTTCGGGCGAAACAGTGTCGTTGATTGCTCTTTCCATTTCTGCTTTTACTTTTGAATATTTAGAAAGAGTTTCTTGAATGTATACGGGGATTTTCATCGAGTGTGATTGTTCTGAAATAGCCTTGAACATTGCTTGTTTAACCCACCATGTTGCATAAGTTGCAAAACGGTAGCCTAATTTGTAGTTGAACTTATCAACAGCAGTCATAAGACCGAGATTGCCTTCTTGAATGAGGTCATAGATTGAAAGTCCGCCTGTGTGGGGCATTTTTTTTGCAAGGCTTACGACCAATTTCAAGTTATTTTCGATTAAAATCGATTTTGCTTCGATAGAACCTTCTTTTGCGAGTTTTGCAAGTGCTTGTTCTTCTTCTGCTGAAAGATTTTCAAATTTTGACACTTTCGAAATGTAAGCATTAAGGTCAAAATCACCGTTTGCAGATACGTTTTCCTTGTTCAAATTCTTCATTCTTCTCTCCTCGTTTATGTGTGTAACTCTTATGTGTTCTCGATTCTCAGCATGGTAAGTTTGCCGCTCAAAAATGTGCGGCATCGAAATCAGACCTCTTAAAAATTGACAAGGCAATCAAAGCCACCTGTCAACAGGGTCTTTTTTTAGTGTTCGTGTTTATTTTGACAAGACTAAATAGATTTTTGGGAAGATTTTTAACTGCTTGGAGTATATACTCCGTATATACTTAATATATCAAATTTGAATTCAAAATTCAAGTGTTTGATTAAGAAATGTTAAGATGAATTATTTTTGTGTCATGGGGAATGTAAAATTTGTTAACATAATTCTGCTGGCAACTTGGCGAAGTGCTAGTGGCTGTTGATGTTTACAATGTTAACGAAAGTTGTGCAGAAATGTTAAAAATATTGAGTTGTAATATTTCTTAATATAAATTTAACACAAAACGTCCGTATTTGACGTTGACTTGTGATAAAATTTCAGTATGTTATTGGTGGGAAGCATAAAGTCTAATAAGTCTGAAATCCTTTGGCGACGCTATGTTGAGTTGGTCAATGGTGGTGTTTCTCCTGAAAAAATTCTCGTTCTTTGTTTAAATTCTTATAAAAAAAAGATATTTATAGATAATATACTTGAAAACGTTACTATCCCAATGGGTGGAAAGGTTAATGTTTCAACGTTTTACGGACTTTGTTACAATGCGATACTTGATAATTGGCCTGTAATCGAAAATTCTATAAGACAAGATGATTCTGTTATTTTGCCTAATCTTTGCGGTTTGCAGTTGTCGCAAGTTTTGCTTGCGAAAAGTATGAGTGGCGAGCGTTTCAAGGACTATTTTTCTAAAACAAATTTGCTTCATCAGATGTTTAAGCGGATTCAGTTGACGGTTTTGAACGGGCTTTCTGATGCTCAAGTTGCGGAAAAATCGGAGATTTTGGGCGAAAGTTTTTTTGATGATGCTGCAGGTGTTTACGATGATTTTCGAAAATTGACATTGAAGTATCGCAGTTTCGATTATTTGAGGCAACTTTCTGTATTGCCTTTTGTTCAAAAAAACACTGATTATTTTTCGAAAATTGAATATTTGTTAATAGATGATGCGGACGAGATAACTTATTCAGAGTTAAATTTCATAAAGAGTTTGAAGCCTCAGTTGAAAGATTGGATTGTGGCTTATGATGCTGATGGGGCGTCACGTTGCGGATATTTGAGTGCTTATAAAACGGCAGTCTTTGAATTTGAAAAAATATTTGACGAAAGGCCTGAAATACTGGAAGTTGATGATGTTTGGCAAAAAAATGCTGACATTACATATAATAATATTTTATGCAAAAATAAGACGAAACTTTCTAATTTTGAAATTTCATCTGCTGTAAAACGTCTGGATATGCTTGATTTGGCGTTTAAAAAAATAAAAGAATTATTGGACTGTCAGGTAAAGCCGTCAGATATTTTGATAGTGACGCCATTGGTTGACAATATGTTTAAAACGGCTTTTGATATTGAGTTTTCAGATGTTGATATGCAGGTTTTGAATAGCAGTTTGAAACCTAAAGATAATGTGTTTTTGAGAAATGTTTTTACTGTTATTAAACTGAGTCATAAATCGTGGGGGAAAGAAGTCGATATACAGGATTTGAGGATTTTGTTTAATGAATTTTTAAGTATTCCTTTAAAATATTCAAGAAATGCAATTAATGTCTGTGTTGAGGCTCAAACTGCGGTTGATTTTCATTTTGAAAAAGAAAAATATCAACAGAAATATGTGGAATTTTGTGATTTCATAAAAAATTTGTCTGAAAAATCACTTTCTTTTTCTGCTGAAATTCTTGAAATATTCAATTTTCTTGCAAAAAACGGTATTTCTAAACGTGATTTAAAGAATTTTAATTTCTTTTTAAAAGAGGTGAAAAGTTTTGAAAACGCCTTTGGTAACTTAGATGAACAGGGGCGCAAGAAAGTGTTGACAGTCTTTGAAAAAGGCATTATCAGCGAAAATCCGTCGGTTGCTGAGGAAATCGAGAAAAATTCGATAGTTGTTTCTACTCCACAAAAAGTGATTGATTGTGAAATCAAGCGAAAATATCACATTTGGCTTGATGTTTCGAGTGATTTGTGGACTATGAGAGATATCGGAGTTTTGTATAATGCTTGGGTTTTCAATGCAGATTGGCAAAATCGTGAGTTCACGTTCGAAGATAATGCAAGACTGTCGAATGAGAAAAATGCCCGTGTGATAAGGAAATTAATGCTTTGCTGTGAAAAATCAATATTTGCATATCATTCGCAGTATGATTCTTCTGGTTATGAAAATTTTGGTAATTTGCAAACATTTTTCATTTCTGATGAAAAGCCCGCAAAGAATTCTGTTGCTTGGAAAATAGTTCCTCGTGAAGATCAAAAACCTGTTGTTGAATATAATGGCGGAAGGGCTGCTGTAAACGCAGTTCCGGGGGCTGGAAAGACGACAATTTTGATTGCATTGCTTGTTAAGTTGTTATCTAATGGTGTTTCCCCCTCTAACGTATTCGTTTTGACCTATATGGAGTCTGCGGCTGCAAATATTCGGGAAAAAATAAAACTTGCTCTCCCTGATTTGACGGAATTGCCGAATATTTCGACCATTCATGGTTTGGCTTTTCGAATAATAAAAGAAAATAACCATTATACAAAGTTGAATTTGCCCGACAATATTGAGGTTGCAGATGATAATACCATTCAAAAATTTCTTCGAGAATGTATTGCGGAATTAAATTTGAATCAAGATGATTACGATGATTTTAAGGGGGGTATTTCTGCTGTAAAACTCTCTCCAAACGGGATTAAGCCACTTTTTTTGCTCCAAAATAAAAAATATTTTTCAAAACTTTTTGATTTATATGAGCAAAAACTACGTTTGGCGGGGGTTATAGATTATGATGATATGCTTCGTTATTCTGTTCGGATGGTCGATGAAAATGCCGAAATTAGGCAGTATTATTCAGACTTGTGTCATTTTGTAATCGAAGATGAGGCACAAGATTCATCAGAATTGCAGCAAAAATTGTTAAATTTACTTTCTGAAAAACATCAAAATTTGCTAAGAATTGGGGATATAAATCAAGCGATTACATCGTCATTTACCGATTCTGACCCAAAATGTTTCAAGAAATATTTTGAAAACAGTGTTCAAATGGTGATGAAAACATCTCAAAGAAGTGCCGTACAAATACAGGTTTTGGCGAATAATTTGATTGATTTTTCAAAGACACAGGACTTTTTGAAGGATACTTTTTTCGAGAGCAAGTTAACACCGACAGGTAAAAATCCTGAAACTGACAAAGTCCCGTCATTTAAGATTTTTGATAATTTGAATGAGGAAAAGTTTTTTATTTTAAATAAAATCAAAGATAATATAAAAATCGGTGAAAAATCTTCTGTTGCAGTGCTTTTGCGAAATAATTACCAAATTGCAGATTGGGCAAAGTTTTTATCTGAAAATGGTTTGAGCGTAACATTGCGTTCTGATATCCTTGAACAAAAAACTGTTTTTCGTGTTATTGCTGCTTTTTTAGATTATTTGCAAACACCATTTTCAAATCAATGTGTCCAACGGTTGATGAAAACATTTAATGACTGTAAAATTATAAAATTTTCAGATGCGGATTTTGATTTTGTGAAAAAACTTGAAAAGCCTTTTATATTGTCGGATTTAGAGGGTGTAAACGAATGCCTGACACGATTATGGTGGGAGTTGCAATTTAATAATGATTTGTCTTATATGCCGCTTGACGAGGCAGTTGTGCGTATTGGATTGCGTTATTTTTCAACCCAAAATGAAAAGGCAAATATATTTTTAATTTCAACAATCGTGAAAAGGCTTGCAATTACTTATTCTTTGCAAGAAACTGTTCTCGAAAAACTTTGGCAAATTGCAAAAAGGCCAATTGGATCTTCGTTTAAATTTTTTGATGAAGAAGACCAACAAAACGAATGCTCTGTAAGGCTTATGACCCTTCATAAATCAAAAGGTGATGAGTTTGACGTGGTCTTTATTCCCGAATTGAGTGAGGAAAATTATTCGCTAACTCCTGAAAAAATCAAAATCAAATCAACTTTTGTTGAAGAGGTTAAAAAACTCCGCAATGGCTATAAGAACAGAACAATTGATGATATGAAAAAAGAAATTGCGGAAGAAACCTTGAGACTGTTGTATGTTGGGATTACGAGGGCAAAAAAAGAACTTTATATTTCTTGCTCAAATAAAAACAAATATTCTAAAAAGCAAACTCCGTCTGTAATTTTTTCAAAGGTTGGAGGGAAAAACGAATGATAGCAGTAACTTCTGGCATGTTGAAAACATATTTAGAGTGTCCTCAAAAATACAATCTGATTTATAATGAACAGGTTGAAATTCCTTCTGATACCGAGTTTTCAGAAGTAGGGAAGAAAATTCACGCACTTATTAACTACAAATTTCAGGGTTTTGATATCCGAAAACAGTTACATTTATTGGATTTAGAAAAAAATAGAAATTTGTATTCTTTATGGCAAAACTTTTTGTCATTCAATATTGATACAGTTGAAAAATCGGAGTTTACTTTTACTGTTCCTTTTTCTGCAAAAATCAAACTGACGGGAAGAGTTGACGCTATTCGAAAAGTCAATAATGGCTTTGAAATCTTGGATTGGAAAACTGGAAATTTTAAAAACATTGACCCTGAAAAAGACATGCAAACTGTTATGTATCTTTTTAGTATTTACAAACTATTTGAGTGTCAGGGGTTGGTTGACAGTCCTTTGGAGTTGTCGTTGACATATTGTTTTTTGAAAGAAAAGACTTCAACAACGGTGCGGTTTTCCATAGATAAATATGAAAAATTTGAACAAATTTTAAAAAAAGAAACTGATAAGATTTTGAATTTTTCGACAAATTTAGAAAAAACATCAGAAAATTGCATGCATTGTTCCTTTAAAATTGTTTGCAATCAGGCTTTAATACGGAAATAAAATGTGCTATAATTATAGTAAAAAAGAGGTGATTGATTATGGCAACAACTCATGGCTCTCTTGAAAATGAAATTATGAATGCTGTTTGGTCTTTGGAAGAATCTGCCGAAGATTGTGATAGTTTAAGCATTTCAGTTTCTGATGTTTCAGATTTTATAAATTCTTTTGGTACTCCAAAGGCTTACACGACCGTAAAAACAGTCATGGACAGGCTTGTTGATAAGGATTATCTTGAACGTGAAAAATGTGGCAAAAAATTCTTTTATTCTTCAACTTGTTCAAGAAGCGAACGTGCAAGCAGTGCAATAAGAACACTTGCTGGACAATATTTTAACAACGATATCAAATCATTAATGAAGGCTCTCGAGAAAGAATGTTTAAAGAGTTAGCCCCCGAGATTGATTATTACCGCAAAAAAGCGAGCGAGTTGATTAGATGTGTTTTAGCAAAGCGAATGCCTGTCAGACAGGCACTTTTGGCTTATCCGAAAGATGTTCTTGACAAATCTGTTCAGGCATCTTGGCATGCACTGTGTCACCTTGAGGCAGACAGTGAATTGAGGGAAAAAGACCCTGAATACGCAGAGGAGCAGGATTATTATCTTGCGGAAATTGCAGATACTCTTTCTCGTGGTGAGGAGTTGCCGTTTAACATCATTGATGCGTACAAGCAATATTACGACTTGCCGTTAACCCCTCACCGTGATGGACTTTGGGGTTTTTTGTCGAGTTTGCAAAACTTTTTGAGTGTGAAAAAATAATTATTTTTCAAGTTCCAAAAGTTGCTTATAGAGTTTCTTTTGCTCGTCTGTGATTTTTTCCGGAAGTCCGATTTTGATTTTTGCGTTCATATTACCGTAGCCTGAAGGTTTTTTCGGTAATCCAAGATTTTTGAGTCTCATTGTTGCACCGTTATTGGTCATTGGCGGAATTTTAATTCCGACTTTGCCGTGCAATGTATCAATATCTTTTTTAGCACCTAAAACAGCCTCGGCAGGCGTAATTGTGATTTCTTTTGTAACGTCTGAACCGTTTATTTCATATTCAGGGTCAGAAATTTTTACGATAAGGTACAAATTGCCTACTCTGCCGTAGTTATCGGTATTTCCTTCGTTTGCAAGTCTGATTTTTTGACCGCTTTTAATTCCTTTTGGAATTTTTACTTTGATATTTTTTGATTTGTTAATGAATCCAGTTCCGCCGCAAGACGAACAATAGCCACTCTGTCCGTTACATTCGTGGCATTTTTCCATATTTGCGATACGGATTGTTTTTGTCGATTCTGACATCAAATCGCTTGCTTTAAGGGTGATTTCTCTTGTTATATCAAGGTTTTCAGAGGGTGCTTGTTGGCGTCTTGATTGTTGACGTCTTGATTGCTGTTGATAGCCACCACCTGCGTTAGCAAAGTTGCCAAAATCGTTG
>OMSS01000048.1 GCA_900313795.1 uncultured bacterium
AACAAAGAGAACTTTCCTATTTGAGAAATTCTGATTTCGCTGATTTGGTATTATTTTCTGGTTATGATGTTTATTATGACAGAAAATTGCAATATAATCCGAAGGTTAGAAAATTAATCAAGGATTTTGAAATGGCTGAAAAACACGCCGTGAAGTCCAACGTTTCGGTTGCTTATTATGAATGTCGAGATGTTTTGAACAAAATGGAGCCGAACGATTTTTATTATATGACGGCTGCATACAGACTTTCGCAGTTTGGATTTTTCTCACTTGCACATCTTGCTATGTCGAAGGTTCAAAATCGTGAAATCTGGGGCGTTCATATCAATGCTGTCAGAAAACTTTATTTCCCTCAAATCTACCTGAAAACACAGGAAGAGGTATTCCTTGCGGGATTGTATTCGGATATTGTTTATAATAATTTGACTGACGAGAGTCTTGAAAAACTCGAAAAAAGTGGAAACGCAATCGCAAAGTCTGATTATGCCAATTATTTAAGAGCAAGGGCTTATTATGAACAAAAGAATTTTAAAGATGCCCTTTTTGAAATTAACCGTGCAATTTCTGCTAATTCAGATAATTTGAATTACAAAAAATTCAAGGCGGAAATTTTGACTGCTGATGGAAAAACGAAAGAGGCGACTGTTCTTTTGAAACAACTTTTGTCTGAGGACATTCCTTTTGTTATGTTGGTCAAAGAACTTGATAAAATCAAATATTATGCACTTTCTGAAAGTTCTAAGGACGAACTTTTGCAAAAATATTACCTTGCATATTATTTTTATTTAAACAGAGATTACCCTCGTGCAATTAGCGAACTCAATATGTTGCTATTGAAGGGTGATTATAAAAATGCACCAAAATTGCTCGGAAAGATTTATATTTTGACAGGTGATTTCAAACGTGCAAAAAAACTTTATGATAAGGTTCTTGTGGGCGATAAAAAGGCATATTTTGCTCATAAAGGTTTGGGTGATATTTTGCTTGCGGAAGATAGATATCAAGATGCACTTGCGGAATATAAACTTGCTGAAAAAGGTATGGGACGTGATGTTGACACGCTCATTGCACTTTGTGTGACATCTTTTAAGATAAAAGAATACAGACAGGCATACAAGTATCTTGCGAAGGTTCAAAAAGTCGATGGCGACAATTATAAGGTGCTTTATTTATCTTCTCAAATCCAAAAAGACTTTGGTAAACAAAATTTGTTAAAATCATTGGAAAAGAATGTTTTTTATCCTGATGGTTGGCTTGATATGTCAAGGGACGCTTTGGATTTGAACGATACTAAGGCGGCTGAGGAATATATTAATACGGCGGCGTTTATTACGAAAAATTCGCCGAGATATTTTTATTACAAAAGTTTGCTGAATACGGCAAATAAAAACTATGATACGGCTTTGTCCGATATTAATCGTGCAAAACAAATAATGACGGAAAAAAAGGCAGGACATGAGCAAATTTAACGTTCTTATTACGGAAGATCACGCACTCATTAGGTTTGGGTTAAAAACTGCGATGGAAGCGATGGAACAGGTTGCGGAGATTTTTGAGGCTGGCGATTCTCAAACTGCGATTGAAATTGTCAAAAATCAACAGGTTGATGCTGTGATTATGGACTTAGGACTTCCTGGAATGAACGGTATCGAGGCGACTGAGGCAATTAAGCAGATTAATCCGAATATCAAGATTTTGATTTTGACTTCTCATAAAACGAAGGAAGAGGTCATAAAATCGATTAAAGCAGGGGCAAGTGCATATTGTTCGAAAGAGATTAATCCTTGTGACATTGCGTTGATTTTACGTTCTGTTTTGCAAGGGGCGATATGGTTTGACCCGAGTGTTTCGCAATATATTTTGGATATTATTAAAAATGATAAAGAAAAGATTAACAATAATTCAAATTCTGATTACAACTTGACGAAACGTGAACTTCAAGTTCTTGCACTCATAAAAGAAGGGCTGAATAACACTGATATTGCGAAAAAACTGCATTTGAGCGTGAATACGGTTAAGGCACATGTTAGCAGCATTATGCAAAAATTAGAGGTTGATGACCGTACTCAGGCAGCGATTAAAGCAATTAGCAATAATATTATATAAAAAGTATTTGTATTTTCTATAAAATCAGTTAAAATAATTATGAACAGTGAGCATGGCAAAAAGGAGAACAAAAGGCATGTATACTAAAGACCAACTGTCCGATATGATATTACACGATGTTGACGCTTTCAATTTGTTTAGAGCAAAATCAGATGAAGAAATCGATTTGACTGAAATGGATTTTTCTAATGCAACATTGCAAAGTGTTGATTTTACTAATTGTGATTTGTCGGGTTCTACTTTTGCGGATACGACTTTGTCGCTTGTGAACTTTACTGATGCAAATTTGGAATCGGTTGATTTTACAAGAGCAAACCTTGTAGAATGTGATTTTTCAGGGGCTTTGTTGAATGGTACAAACTTCAACTTTGGCGTGTTGAATTATTGCAATTTTACTGATTCTGATATGGTCGGATGCGTTTTGACAGAGGCTGATTTGACAGATTCTGATTTGTCAGCATCGGAAAATCTTTCGGCTTCAAGATATGATGACACAACGATTTGGCCGGACGATGATATGTTGCCGGAAGAATTTGATACATCTTCAACGAGAGATTTGTCCTCGTTGCAAGACGACGATGAACCGGTAAATCAAGATTACTAAAAATTTATTTTAAACTTTTAAAGCACCTTTGATTTTTACAGGTGCTTTTTTAGTATTCTTATTGTTTTTGGAGCGTAATTTGATTTTATGCCATTTATAACTTTTGTGTTTTGGGGAATTTCTTTTTGCGAATATAATGTTAGAATGTTTATTTCCGGAGGGTCTAAAAATCTTCCTCCGCTTAAGGTTGCAACACCACGGCTGACAAAAAGATGTTTGTTATTTTCAATGATATAACCGTTTCTGTAACGCTGACCGTATTCTGACGGAATAAAAAACGAACCTATAAAAGGTAAGACAATTTCTCCTCCGTGAGTGTGACCGCTTAAAGTCAGACTTACAAAATTTGGCATTTGGGGAAAATAATCGGGATTGTGGGTTAAAACAACAGTTGGTGTCGTTTTGTCTTTCATACCCACTACTTGAATCGGATTACTTTTAAAATGCCATAAATCTTTAAAACCAACTATTCTCAATGTTTTTGCGTTATGAGAAAAGTAATAATCTTCATTTTCTAAAAGAATGATATTTGATTTTTGGTAAATATTTTTTACCACAGAAGGTGGAACATAATAGTGATTTCCCATAACGGCAATTACGCCATGTTTCGATTTTAAATTTTTTAAAAGATTTGCAATTTGAGTAGTTGAATATTTTTCTTTTGAAATGGATTTTGCATCTAAATCTCCACAAATTACTATTAAATCAGGATTTTTTGAATTTACGATTTTTACAATTCGTGCTAATTTTTTCAGGTCAACAAATTTCGTTCCAAGATGAATATCTGTGATTAATGCTATTTTAAAGCCGTCTAAGTCTTTATTCCAATGCGGAATTTCGAGTTTTTGCGATTTTGTTAAAAGAACATTCGGTTCAATGAAAAACACGTCAACGCATAATAATCCTAATAGTGTTATAAATATTATTATTGTTGTTGTAAGAAATTTAAAAAATTTTTTCATAAAAAACCTGTTGTATTTATAATTAAGAGAAATTATTTTTTATAACTATGTTGCCGAGCCACAAAATTATCCCTTTTATATATTCCGAAAATGCGTTTGAGAATTCTTTTCTTTGGAACAAAATATTTGCACGTTTGAAATAAGGAAGTTCAGAGTATCGATTGAGGTTTGTTGCACTGTCAAATTCGTACAGAGCTTCGTCCGTCAAACCTTTTTTCAAAAGTGCCGTTCCGAGCAAGTAATGATAGTAATAAAAACCTCCGTCAAGTTCACATAATCTTTCATAACTATTTTGTGCCTTGTCGAACTGTTTTTCTTTTGCATAAATTTCGCCCAAATGGTAAAAAGTGCCAATCTTTTCGTTGTCTAATTCTGCAACTTTTTCAAAACAAGGCAATGCTTTTTTGTCGTTGTGTTTTTTTCGATATGCCACCCCGAGATTGTAAAGTGCATTTGTATTGTTTTCATCTTTTTTCAAAATAGTTTTATAGTTGCTAATGGCTTTGTTATACTGCTTTAAATCAGCGTAAACATTTCCCCTGTTTAAATAATAGTCATTTTCATTTGGGTCAAGTTTTATCGCTTCATTATAATCTACAAGTGCCTTGGTGTATTTTTTTAATTTATAATTGGCATTTCCTCGATTGAAATATGACGAAGCATCGGGCATGAATTGAACTGCACTTTCAAAAGTTTCGAGTGCATTTTGATAATCCTTCAGTTCGTAATACGCAATTCCCATATTGTTGTATGCTTTGCCAAAATCTGGCTTGACCCTGACAGCCTCTTTGTATGCGTTGATTGTTTCTTTATTATTTCCTTCGACTTCGTATGACTTTCCGAGCAAGAAATATAAATTCGGTGTCGGCTCGGTTTCTAAAGTCTTGTTGATAATTTGCCTTGCCTCTCCACTTTTATTGTGCAAAATCATATCTAAAAGTTTTTGTTCGTTTTCTGTGTATTCATCACTCGCAAAAGCCGCACCATTAAGGCAAAATAGAGTAACCATAACCAAAACAATCAATTTCTTAAACATTCAAACTCCTCTTTTTATAATATTATAAATTATTTGTCAACTTTTGCCAATATTTTGAATTTGTTATGGCGTATTCGCCCTAATTTTGTGAAGTTTCATGTAGCCTTTGTCCTTACTTTTACATCTCATGTGATATTTGTCACTGCGAGGACTTTTCCTGTTTCAATGACGTCCAAATTAATATGTCGTCATTTGAGGGATTTATCCCGAAGAATTTATTTGCAATTATTTTTCAAAGATTTTTCGCCTGAAGGCTCAAAATGACGTAATTGGTTCAATGTCATATTGAGCGTAGCGAAATATCTATTCCAAAGAAGTAATATTTTCGTCTAATAATTAAAAAAATAAGGCGGTTTAAAAAACCGCCTTACCTTCAATTTCGTATCTGCCGATTATTTTTCGGTCGGAATTCTCATTGCGTAGAATGAACGAATTACGAACACGATTGCGATAATCAAGAGGACTACGCCAACTTTAGGAGCCATTGCTCTGAAAGATTCGCTGAGTGCGATTTCCATTGCCAACAAGCCGAACAAAGTTGTAAATTTGATAATCGGGTTCATAGCAACCGAAGAAGTATCTTTGAACGGGTCACCGACTGTATCGCCGACGACTGTTGCTTCGTGAAGAGGTGTTCCCTTTTCAGCGAGGTCAACTTCTACGATTTTCTTAGCGTTATCCCAGCATCCGCCTGCGTTAGCCATAAATACTGCTTGGAACAAGCCGAATGTTGCGATTGCGATTAAGTAAGATACAAAGAATGATACAGGCAACAAGTTACCTTCAGCAGGTGCTGATAAGCAAGCAAGTGCCAATGCGAATGCGAACAATGCTGCGAAGATATTTACCATACCTTTTTGTGCATATTCTGTACAAATTCTAACAACTTCTTTAGAGTTTGCAACGTCTGCACGTTTTTCAGCATTTTCGTCAAGTTTGATGTTTCTCTTGATGTATTCAACTGCTCTGTATGCACCGGTTGTAACTGCTTGCATTGATGCACCTGAGAACCAGTAAATTACTGCACCACCTGCGAGCAATCCGAGCAATGTGAACGGGTTGAGCAAGTTCAAGATTGTTTCAGGTTCAACAAGCAATGTGTTTTTGATTACCAAAATCAATGAGAAAATCATTGTTGTTGCACCAACTACTGCTGTACCGATAAGTACAGGTTTTGAAGTTGCTTTGAATGTGTTACCTGCACCGTCGTTAGCTTCGAGGTATTTCTTAGCAACGTCGAAGTTTGGTTTGAAACCGAAGTTCTTTTCGATATCTTCAGCAACGTTCGGAACTTCTTCAATCAAAGAGAGTTCGTAAACTGATTGAGCGTTATCTGTTACAGGACCGTATGAGTCAACAGCGATTGTAACAGGACCCATTCCTAAGAAACCGAATGCTACCAAACCGAATGCGAATACTGATGAGTATTGCATAATTTCAGCAGGAATGTGAACGCTTGCAAAGTAAGCCATTGCCATCAAGAAGATGATGACGGCACCAATCCAGAAACCTGAGAAGTTACCGGCAACAATACCTGAAAGGATTGTCAATGATGCACCGCCTTCTCTTGAAGCAGTAACAACTTCTTCAGTATGTTTTGCTTTCGGGCTTGTGAATACTTTTGTAGCTTCTGGAATCAAAGCAGCACCTAATGTACCGCAAGAAATGATGATTGCCAAAACTAACCACAAGTTACCGAAGCCTTCAACATTTGCCAACATATAGTGGCTGACGCCGAAAGTCATTGCCATTGAAAGGATTGATGTAATCCAAACAAGGTTTGTCAAAGGTGCTTCGAAGTCTAAGTCTTCTTTATCTTTGTAAATTGCATTAGACAAAATGTTGTTTACGCCATAAGCGATAACTGATGTGAGAATCATCAAGAATCTCATAACGAAAATCCAAGTCAACAAGATAACTTGGTTAGCTTCACCTGCAACTGCTAACAAGATGAATGAAACAAGGGCAACACCTGTTACACCGTAAGTTTCAAAACCGTCAGCCGTAGGTCCGATAGAGTCGCCTGCGTTGTCACCTGTACAGTCAGCGATAACACCGGGGTTTCTCGGGTCATCTTCTTTGATTGTAAAGTGAATTTTCATAAGGTCAGATCCGATATCTGCAATCTTTGTGAAAATACCACCTGCAACACGAAGTGCTGATGCACCTAATGATTCACCGATTGCAAAACCGATGAAGCAAGCACCTGCGATTTCGCCTGGGATAAATAACAAAATAAGAAGCATCATGATAAGTTCTACAGAAACGAGAACAACACCGATACTCATACCTGCTTTGAGCGGAATGCCCATAATGTTGAGCGGTTTGCCTTTTAAAGATGCAAATGCTGTTCTTGCGTTAGCAAGAGTGTTCATTCTGATACCAAACCAAGCAACACCGTATGAACCAAGGATACCGATAACTGACATACCCAAGATAATCAATACGTTTTTAGCCGGCATACCTTGAAGGTATCCGAAATAGAACGCAATACAAAGTGCAATCAACACTTCGAGTGCGATTAAGAATTTACCTTGTTGAATAAGGTAAGTCTTACAAGTTTCGAAAATAACATTTCCGATTTCTTTCATGCAATCGTGAGCATCGATTTTTCTGATGTCACAGAATGCTTTTAAGCCCCAGAGCAAGCCAAGGGCTGAAACAATAATACCCGCAACCAAATAGTTGAAATTGTCGCCTGTGATTTTCGGAACAACCAAGTCCGCTTCACTTGCGAGTGCGGGGGCTGAAACGAGCATCAATGACGTAATTGCCATAAACGCCGTCTTAACAGCCGCTAAGAATTTGTTTGACATTTTAATCTCCTTTTTTTGCCACACAGTAACACTACATAATGTCTATAAAATATATTCTAATTTGAATAAACAGTAAAATCAAGGACTTTGCATAGTTTTTATGAACGATTTTTAATAAAAAATTTACTAATCTTTACAATTTGTTCTTTATACTTACGAATTAGCCGTATCGTTTTCTTTTTTGCCAAATTTTGTTGTTAATTCAATTTCGTCGTGCAATTTTGTTGCAAAATCAACAGACTCAATATCCCTTGCTATGGCTTCTTTTAAGGCAAATATTTCGCCTGCTGTAAGGGTGTTGAAATTTTTTGCATTAGGACGTTTATAAATCTTTTTGAATTTTTCTTGTATTTCATATTCAAAGCCCGCAAGATTTTTTTCGAAGGCGATGAACTTGTAAACCTGAGATGCGAGATAGAAATTGTCGATTCCTTGTTTTGAAAAAACGAACATTTCTTTTGTTTTTGTTTTAAAAACTAATTTTTTGTCGCAAAGTAATCCGAGCATAAAACAGAGATAGAAAGCCTTGAATCCTTTTAATGGCGTGATAAAGCCCTGTTTTTCGTTAACGTTACCCAAAATCTTCACTGCAAATCTTGTTTGGTAAACTCGAATCCCTCTTTTTTCAAGGATTTTTATGGTTTGGGGAATATCGCCAAAGTGTTTTTTTATAATTCTTTCGGAAAGTTTTTCGACTTTTTTTATTTGTTCTTCCGTAACAGAATTCAGGTGTAAACTTGCCCCTTGATTTAGAGAATTTTTGACTTTTAAATTTGA
>OMSS01000002.1 GCA_900313795.1 uncultured bacterium
TTTCTTGTTATCGGGAGAATTTGAATCCGCAGAATCAGCCGTAACCTTTGTCGGAACATAGCCCAACTCTTTAATTACCTGTCTCGCTTCTTTCGGAGTTTCTGCCTCAACGTTTCCCCGAACAACTTCACCCTTTTTATTTAATCCAACGTACTTAAAAACCGCCATTTTTTAACCCTATTCATTGACCGGTCCGAGTACACGGACGAATTCACTGATTGTTGTCATTCCTGAAATGATGTGGTGCAAGCAGGATTGTTGCAATGTTCTCATTCCCGCTCCGACAGCCGCTTCTTCGATTTGTATGTCGTGTGCACCGATTGCAATCAATTTCTTGATTTCTTTCGTAATTTGCATAACTTCGTACAAACCAAGACGACCTTTGTAACCTTCTTTGCTACATTCATCGCATTTTCCAGGTTTATAAATCTTCATTTTCATAAATCTTTGAATGTCTTCCTCATTGGACATAACAAGACGTGCTTCTTCTTCCGTCGGATAACATTCAACTTTACATTTGTCACACAATCTTCTAACAAGACGTTGTGCGATTACGCCTGCCAATGTCGAAGAAATAAGGTAATCTTTCGCTCCCATTTCGATAAGTCTTGTTACAGTTGCAGCCGCCGAGTTCGTGTGGATTGTACTCAATACCAAGTGACCTGTAAGTGCCGCTGCGATTGCAATTTCAACAGTCTCGACGTCACGAATTTCACCGACAAGAATGATATCAGGGTCTTGTCTTAAGGCTGCTCTTAAGCAAGATGCAAAAGTGATACCTGCTTTCGGGTTTACCTGTGTTTGGTTAATCCCTTCGATACGAATTTCGATAGGGTCTTCGATTGTCATAATGTTAACGCTTTCGTCGTTAACGTTTCTGACGATTGAGTACAAGGTTGTCGTTTTACCTGAACCTGTTGGCCCTGCGGCAAGGATAATTCCGTTCGGTGATGATTTAATTCTTTCAATTCTTGCCAAGTCTTCATCTGTTGCACCGATAAGTCTGATGGTCTTATCTTGTGAACCCAATGATTCCGCCGTTGCAAGAATACGGATTACCATCTTTTCTTTCGTTCCGACAGGAATCGAGTTGATACGAAAGTCGTACGTTTTGTCGTTAAATCGAATGGAGAACGTACCGTCTTGAGGACGTCTGTGTTCGGCGATGTTCATTTTTGAAATAACTTTAAGACGTGTCAAAACCGAACTTTCGATGTTGTCGGGGATTTGCAAAACTTCTCTTAAAACACCGTCGATACGGTATCTGACGATGTATTGTTTCAATCTTGGTTCAAGGTGAATATCGCTGGCTCTCATCTTGATACCGTCGGTGATAATTTTGTTTACGAATTTTACGACTACTGAATCGTCTTGTGCAAGTTCTTTTTCGGCTTGTTCCCACAAAGACTCTTGGTTTCCGCCGAATTCGACGATTTCTTGCTCAATCTTTTTGATGTAATTATTCGCTTCTTTTTGAGATTCTGAATAATATTGTTTAATACATTGCAAAAATTCGTAGTGTGTAATCAACATTACACGGGGTTTCAAACCAGTCAAGTAAACGATATCGTTGATAACGTTTTTGTTTGACGGGTTAACCATACCTACAACTAAGTTCTTTCCGTCGTAAGCAATCGGCAATACCATGTTCAACTTGATAAAGTCATCAGGCAACACGGAAAGTACGGCATTGTCCAATTTTAATTGAGATGTTGCGACCGCTTCCATACCTCTTTGTGCCGCAAGTACGTTTTTCAACGTTTCGAGCGAGATATAGTCTTTTTGAACAAGGATTGAACCAATCGGAGTTCCTGTCTTTTTTGAAGTTACAAGGGCATCGAACAACTGTTCTTCGTTAATCAAGCCCATTTCGATTAAAACTTCACCGATTCTTTTCTTCGAAGCGTTCGCAGGTACGTTATGTTTCAGTGCCTCTTTTTCGGCTGAAATAGGCACTGCGACTGAATAGTTACCTTTATTTACGATTTTGTAATCTTCATCAACAACATTTTCTTCGCCCGTAAAAACTTCGTCGAGCCCCATGTTGTATGCTTTTGTTGCAATTTCGGAGATTTCTTTATCCGATGCCATGTGTTCGTCGATGATACCGATTAAGTCTTTGAATTGCTTATCTTTGATGATAGTAAATTCATAGCCAGCATCTGTCGTAAGGCGAGAATTCAACAATTCTCTGATTTCTTGTTCGTTATCTTTTGACAAAATAACGACATTATAAACATCGCCGCTGACCGAAATCGGGACAAATCCCATGCCGATTAATTCTTCGTATTTGAATTTACGAAGATTGGCATAATCAATTTGTTT
The DNA here is from genome assembly GCA_900313795.1 of uncultured bacterium. GTDB lineage: Bacteria > Cyanobacteriota > Vampirovibrionia > Gastranaerophilales > Gastranaerophilaceae > RUG841. The sequence continues at coordinate 2,326 of OMSS01000002.1, forward strand.
TTCTAATTCTTCAATATCTTCAATTTCGATTGGCATACCGATATTATATCACAATTTCTGAATATTTATATTAATTTTTTTTAATTTTTTATACATGGTTGAAACCTTTGCAACGACTGCATTTTGTGAATTTATTATCTTATGCTTTTTAACAATTAATTTTCTTCTTTTGGAAAATTTTTAATCAATAAAACGAGCGGAATAACGATAATTGAAGCGATACCGCAAATTCTGAAAGATTCCATAAATCCCCACAAAGTCGATTGTTTCAATAGTTCGCCGTACAAAGAGTATTGTGCCGCATAATCCGCAACCGATGAGTGCATATACGCACACAGTGCCGCTTTTGTAGCCTCAAATTTTGCCGTAAACACCGGGTTCAACGGTGATAAATTTCCAACCATCATAAATTGGTGCATTTGTGAAAATCTCGAAATCATTGTCGAAACTAGCGATGTTCCGATTGCACCGCCGATGTTTTTCAAAAGTGACTGCAAGCCGCTTGCGTTAGTCATTTGTGCGTTTGAAAGGGTTGCAACGGAAAGTGAAACCAATGGCATCATCGCAAAACCCATTCCTAAGCCGAAAATGAAGTTCGGAATAACAATGTTCATACTCGAAATTTGAAGGTTCAAAAATCCGAATTCCAAGCCTGCTGTGCCGATTAACGCCAATCCGACTACCGCTAAAATTCTGTTGTCGATTTTGGTCGAAAGCACTCCGAAAAGTACCATTGACGTTAAAGCACCCACTCCTCTTGGCATAATCGTCAATCCGCTTAAAAATGCCGTGTAGCCCATAACCGATTGCAAAAATTGTGGCAAAATTGCCACTGATGCAAGTAATACAGCCTGAATAATGACTTGGATAAACGTTCCGACGGTAAAGTTTACGTCCTTGAAAATGCTCAAATCAACAAGTGAGTCTTTTCTTCTTTGCGAAACAAAGAATAAAAATCCTGTAAGCACACAAATTATGCTCAATCGACAAATCCAAGGTGCATTGAACCAATCGGCATTGTTTCCTTTATCCAAGATGATTTGCAAGGTTGTGAGCCAGATTGTCAAAAGGAAAAATCCTTTGAAGTCCATTTTGACATTGTCTTGTTTTCTTGCGTAAGGCGGGTCTTCGAGTAACATTTTTGCAAGCATTACCGTCAAAATGCCGAATGGCAAATTGATAAAGAAAATCCATGGCCAAGCGTAATTGTCCGTAATCCAACCACCCAAAACAGGTCCGATGATTGGTGCAACGACAACAACCAATCCGAAAACCGCCATTGCCCGTCCACGTTCTTTAGGTTTGAAAGATTCAAGCAAAACTGCCTGTGAGACTGGCAAAAGTCCACCGCCACCGAAGCCTTGCAAAATTCTTGCCAAAATTATCATCTCGATAGAATTTGAAAGTCCGCACAGCACTGACGATACCGTGAACAAAATTACGCTGAAGATGAAAAAGTTCTTCCTTCCGACAAGTTTGCTGAACCAATCGACCGCTGTGATTGCGATACCGCTTGCTACGAGGTAACTTGTTAAAATCCAAGTCGACTCTTCACGGCTGACAGAAAAAGTTCCAGCCATGTGCGGCAACGCTACGTTTGCAATCGTTTCATCGAGTACGAACATAAATGCTGCAAAAATCGTTGGAAGTGCAATCAGCCACGGATTATGTTTTGGCTGCCAAACTTCTTGCTCTGTTGTTTCGGCTGAATTTGTCATTGTTATTTAACTTTAACCTTTGGTACTACTGACATTCCTGCGACAATCGTGTATTTTGAACTGTCAATCGGTTCGTCAAATACGATTTTGACAGGGATTCTTTGAACAATTTTTACGAAAGAACCGACGGCATTTTCAGGTGGGAAAAGGCTCGATTTTGCACCTGAAGCTCTTTGAATACTGTCAATTTTACCTTTGAAAACTTTATCGGGATATGCATCAACTCTGATTTCAACAGGCTGACCTTCTTTCATATTCCCAACTTGGCTTTCTTTGTAATTCGCAACAACCCAAACTTCATCGGGAACGATTACAAATAAAGGAGAACCCGTTCCTACGTAAGCACCTTTTTCAGCTTTTTTATTAGTAACAATACCTGATTGCGGTGCAATAACTTCTGTATTTCTCAAATCCAATTCTGCTTTGTCACGTTTTGCTTTCAAGGATTTTAAGTTCGCATCGGCAACTTTATTTTGTCCGTTTGACAAAATCGATTCTTCTACCGTTGTTTTTCTTGCAGAAACTGAATCGTAGCGGGTTTGAGCGTTGTCTAAAGTTTGCTTTGAAACAGCACCTGATTCGTACAGTTTTTTATATCTGTCTAAATCAGCCTTCGCAACTGCAATTTCTGACTGAACGGCACTGAAATTAGCCTTTGCGACTTTTTGGTTGGCAAGTTCTTTTTGATAATCTGCATCTGCCTGTTCAAATCTAATTCGATAGTCGTCTTTATCAATAACGGCAACGACATCGCCCTCTTTTATTCGTTGGTTATCTTCAACATTCAACTCAATAATTTGTCCGGTAACTTTCGGTGCAACTTGCACCATGTGTGCCTCAACATAAGCATCATCGGTCGATTGGTATTTTGAGGCATTATTTGCGTATAAACCAACTGCGATGCCGAGAATTACAAGCACGCACGCCGCAATTATTCTTTGTTTGCCTATACGTTTTTTAGTTTGTTCATCTTTTCGTTCAATGTTATTAGCGTTTTCGTTTGCCATTTTTCGTTCCTTTAAATTTGAGTTTTTACATTTTCAGCAAGAATTGTTCTCAATTCGCTCAATAAATTCTTCATCTGTTCCTCTTTTTCCTGAGGAAAATCCGTTTTTATTTTTTTTACCAACGGTATAAATTTTTCAGTTGCAAGTTTGAGCATTTCTTCTCCACTTTGGGTCAATTTCATCTTTCGAACAAGTCTATTTCCTTTTGTGTCCACAAACCTTTCGACAAATCCTTTCGCCTCTAATTGCAACAAAACTCTACCCGTGCCTGCTCTATCTTTCAGAAGTTTTTTCGCCAAATCTCGTTGGCAAATTCCAGGGTTCAAATATATGATGTCAAGTGCCAAAGTTTCTTCTGGCCCAATGCCCATATCCAACTCGTTGCAATAGTTATAACTCATTTTCTTGATATATTTTGCAGTGAATTCTAATTCGTAAAAAATACTTTCTGTATAATGTTTAAAATCTTCTATGCTATTATTTTCTTCTTTTTTCATAAATTTCTTTTCTTTTTTATATGTTGTTTTGAAACATGTTGCTTTTGCAACAACAATATGCTAACATATTATTGAAAAAATTGTCAAGTACAATCAAAGGAAATTTTATGGATATTAAGAAACCTTTAGCTGCAACACTTTTAGGGATTTTTATGGCAATAAATGGAGTGCCATGTTTTGCGATAGGAAATACTGATAATGAAAAGGTTGATAAGAAGTATGAATATCGAAACAAGAACGGACGTCAAGTTGAAGCAGAATACAAGTATGAATATGTGAATATTGATTGGTGGAAATCCTTTAATGACGGATATTTGCAGGATTATATCATTAAAGCAATTCAGCATAATCACGATTTAAAAATGGCATCGATTGCTGTTGATGAATATTATCAATATACAAAAATTCAATTTGCAAATGAACTTCCGACAGTCGGTGGCGGTTTTTCACCGGCATTAGTAAAAAATCCGGCTCAAACGGATTGGAATTGGTCATTTTTGACCCCAGTTTTGGTAAATTATGAGGCTGATATTTTCTTAAAAAATCATGATAAAACAAAGTCCTCAAAGAAAGACTATGAGGCTTCGTTGCAGGACGAAAGAGCGGCATATATTGCTGTTGTTTCTGCTGTTGGAACTACGTATTTTAATATCGTCAAATTGGACGAAATGATTAAACTTCAGGAGCAAATTGTTGATTTGAGAAAAGATATTTATGACTTGACAAAACTTTGCAATGAAGAAGGTACGGCATCAATGTCAGATACCGTAAAAGCAAACAAGGCTTATGTATACGGCAAAAGTGAACTTCCTGAACTGAAGAAAAATAGAACGAAATTGTTACATCAACTTGCAGTTTTGACGGGCGAAAATCCAAATGATGCCGAAGATTTGCCAAGGGCGGCACTTTCGGAGATTACGTTTCCTGAGAACATTCCCAACGAAATTTCGTCTGAAATCATCGTGAACCGTCCGGATTATATCAGGGCAGAAAAAATGCTCGAAAAGGCTGGAATTGACATAAGAGTAGCAAAAAAGGAATTTTTGCCGACAATAAATTTGTCAGGGCTTGTCGCTTTTAATTCAAGCAGTTTAGGAAGTATGTTCACGACAAAATCAGCATTGTCTGCACTTGCCGGGGCGGCTGTTTTGCCGATTTTTACAGGAGGAAAAAGGCTCGCTAACTTGAGATTGAAACGTTCGACTTATGACAGAATTCTTGAAGATTACCTAAAAGTCAATCAAACCGCCATTCAGGAAATCAATGACTCGCTCGTTTCTTTGAAGCAAGATAAGAAAAAACTTTCGCAAAATGAAGAGCATCAAACCCTTGAAATGAAAGACTTTTCTTACTCAAAAGATAAATTTAATCAAGGTGTTATTTCAAGAAAAGATTTAATTCAGGTTCAAGAAAATTTGTTGACAGTGGATAAATTGGTCACATCTGGGCGTGCAGATTGCTTAATCGACTGTATTGGTGTCTACAAGGCTGTTTCGGCGAAAATTTAATGAACAAAATTTCTGAAAAACAGGTTAATGTCGAGATTTTTCTCGGCACTAATTTTTTGGAGAAAAAGCCAAAAACAAAGCGAGAGCAAAGATAGTCACTGCACCGATTTTGTTGATAATGACCATCAATTTTTTATTTGATAAGAAAATTTTGTTTACCTCTGCTGAAATAATTGCGATTATGGGGAGCAAAATCATTGAAATTGCTGCAAAAATTAGACCGAGAATAAGCATATAAAGGCAAACGTTGCTTGTGTTTGTGGGGACAAATTGGGGTAAAAATGCGAGGAAAAACAGAATGACTTTCGGGTTCAAAATGTTCATCAAAACGCCTTTGAAAAAGCCTGCTTTTGCGGCGGTGTCGGTTTTGAATTCGAAATCCTTTGCTGTTTGCCAAGTTTTAAATGCGACGTAAACGAGATAAAATACCCCTGCAATTTTCAAGATATTGAAGGCGATTTCGGATTTTTGGAAAATTATTGACACCCCAAAAGCGGCGATAGTCGTGTGAAAAAAACAGCCTGAACTCAGTCCCAATGCGGTGAATACGGCTTCTTTTCGACCTTTGGTTAAGCCTTGTGTAATCAAAAACACCAAATCAGGCCCAGGAATTAACGTCAAAATGACGACAGATGTGATATAAACCCATAATTGTTCCATTATTTTCTTTTGTTTTTAAAATAGTGTTTCCGGTTATAATTTATCATAAAAAAATCCTTGTTATAAAACGAAAAATTATATATAATTGCAGTGTATTCAATTATAGGATTTTGTTGATGAGCGTTAAAAATACCGAAAAACTTCCCGAGACTATTGAAATTTTGTCTCCTGGAAAAAATTTGTTTTACTCAAAAGAAGCGATAAAATGCGGTGCAGATGCGATTTACATTGGTGCTTCGAAGTTTTCTCTCCGCTATCAACAGGGCAACACTCTTGATGACATCAGGGAGTTGGTCGAATATGCACACAAATATTGGGTCAAAATCTATATCCCAATCAACTGTTTGCTTTTTACGGACGAAGATGTTAAAGAAATTAAAGAAATGATTAACGCTTTTTATGAAATGGGCGTTGACGGTTTAATCGTACAGGATATCGGTATTTTGGAACTTGATTTGCCACCGATTCCGATTATTCTCAGCACAAACACTGGCTGCTACACAAAAGATGATGCTAAATTTTTTGAAAAATGCGGTGTGTCGAGAATCGTTCTCCCACGGGAACTTTCATACAATGAAATCAAAGACATTACGGATAATTCAAACATAAAAATCGAAACATTCTGCTATGGCTACCTTTGTGTTGGTTACAGCGGAAATTGTTATCTCGCTTATGTTGAAAATCTTTTACGTTCAAAATCCGCCGACACCGCTCACTACAAGGCTTCGAACTTCGGTGTCTGCCCTGAAAGATGTATGGGTAACTGGACTCTCAAAGACGCTGACGGCAACGTTATTCGGGAAAATGACAGACTTTTTAACATAAAATACCTCAATCTCGCAAACGAAATCGGTCGTCTCGTCGATATTGGTGTCGATTCGTTCAAAATAGCAGGCCGTGAAAAAGACCTTAAACACGTCAAAAACTCCACGGCGATGTTTTCGAAAATCGCAAATCAAGTCGTAAAAGAAAAAAATATCAGACGTTCGTCCTCTGGTAGAACGATTTTGGGCTTTGAGCCTGATTTTTCGAAAAACTTTAACAAAGGTTTTACGGATTTCTTCTTTAACGGAAGAAAGTGCGAAATGTATTCAAAATACCACCTTGTGGGCGATTTAGCCGGTACGGTTAAAGATTTTAATGGAAATTCTTTTCTTCTCGAAAATAAACAATTTGAACTCAATAAAGGGGACAAATTACGTTATAAAATCGGCGAAAATCAAGTTAAAACAATCGAAATTGTTGACGTTAAAGAAAATCGTTATTTCACAAATGAGACAACAGACGATTTGAACGGTCTCGAATTGTTCAGATATATCAACGAAGAAGGTTTCAAGGAAGTTGAAAATTCTGTCAATTACAGAGTTATTTCTGTTAATATTTCAATCGAAGAAAATGAAAAAACATACCTCGTAAAAGCAATAGACGAGGACGAAAACACTATTAGTGTTAACGTTGAAAAAACAAATTCTAAACGCTCTTGTGATGAAGTTTTGAAAGAACTTCAGGTTTTAGATGAGGATTGTGAATTTTTCGGTGAAAAAATTGATTTTGCTGGTAAAGAATTGTCTGTCGATATGAAAGTCTTTAAGGACGAAGTTTTCGGCGAACTCAGAAAAGAACGTGCGAAAAACAGACCTGTCGACAGATGTCAGGTCGTAAAGAACGATTATCCTTACTACAAGAAGGAATTGACCTATCTTGCGAACGTGACGAACAAATACACGAAGGCATTTTTCGAACGTCACGGGGTCGAAAAAATTGAGCCTGCTTTAGAATCTTGCGAAAACTTAGACGGCAAGAGGGTTTTCTCCTCGAGATATTGTTTGCGATATGAGTTGGGATACTGCTCAAAAGCCCACAAATCGGACGTTCCGCCTATGCCATGGAAACTTGAACAACTTGAAAATGGTAACAAATTCAAGGTTGAGTTTGATTGCAAAAAATGCTCGATGTATCTTTACATTGAGGGGGATAATCAATGATAACGTTCTTTATCGGGCTTGCAATCCTATTTTTCGGTTACATTTTTTATTCAAAATATATCGAGAGGCAATTCTCTCCTGAGGAGAGGGAAATGCCTTGCAACAGGCTGTATAACGGCGTGGATTACGTTCCGTTGCCTGCTTGGAAAAATCAGTTGATTAACCTTTTGGATATTGCGGGCATGGGACCGATTTTGTCGGCGTTGCAGGGAATGGTTTTTGGACCTGCGGTGTTCATAATCGTGCCTGTCGGCTGCATTTTAATGGGTTGCGTTCACGATTATTTTAGCGGAATGATTTCTGCGAGAAATGATGGTTTGCAAATTACTCAAATTACCAAGAAGTATTTCGGCACAACGTTTTTCAGGTTTTTTACGCTTGCAGTTTCGATAATGTCGATTTTATGGGTCACTGTATTCATTTATTCGGCGGGCGATTTGTATTTGGGCAAAATTATGAACCAGACGGATTTTACGTTCAATAACCCTTCTGCCGTATGGATTTATGCAATTATTGGAATTTATTTTTTCGTAATGGCACTTTTCCCGATAAACAAACTCATGGCAAAGGTTTATCCGTTCATTGGCGGATTGGTTCTTTTGGGAACGATTTTGCTCATTATCGGTTACATCACGTACGGATTGCAACTTCCTGAGATTGATTTTGCAAATTTAAATCAGCACCCGAAACATTTGGGTTGGCTTCCGTATTTCTTTATGACGGTCAGTTGCGGTTTACTCTCGGGGTCGCATGCTACTCAAACAGCAATTGTTGCAAGGACTTTGAAGAACGAGTATGAGGGCAAAAAGGTCTTTTTTCAAACAATGTGTTTTGAAAGTTTAATTGTTATGATTTGGGCAGCGGGTGCTTTGTACGTTTATCACAACCTTTTAGTGCCTGTGGAGATGTTCGGTACGGTCAATGTGGTTAACGTTATTGCACAACATTTTGCGCCGCTAAATCTTTCTGCAATCGTTGTATTTTCGGTAATGTGGTTGCCTTTGACGTCTGGAGATACGGCGTTGCGTTCTTTGAGAATGGTAGTTGCAGATGCTTTTCATATTGATCAAAAAAGTTTGAAAAATAGGCTCATAATTGTTGTTCCGTCAATGATTGCGGTATTTGCTTGTTTATTTTATGCAAAAATTCATTCAAATCAATTTTCCGCACTTTGGCAATATGTAATGCTTTTCAACCAACTGCTTGTTATTCCGACATTTTTGATGGCTACGATTTTGTTGTGGAAAAATCGCAAAAATTACTTCGTAACGCTTATTCCTGGGCTGTTTTACATCTTTATAACTTCGGCATTTATTTTGAATGCAAAATTCGGATTTAATCTTAATTTGAAAATAAGTGAAATTTTGGCGATAATTTTGATGTTTATTAGTCTTTATTCTATAATCAAATTGTGCAAAAAAGAAAATGTTGAAATTTAAGTGAAAACAGGTTCAAGGTATGCTATTTAACTCTTTGGAATTTTTGTTAATATTCTTGCCAATAGTTTTTTGCGGATATTTTTTGCTTTCTAAAGTAAATCTGAAAAAATTCACAAACCTTTGGTTACTTATAGCATCACTTTATTTTTATGCGTATTACAAAATCGAATTTTTGCCAATTATTTTGTCCTCAATCGTTTTCAACTACATTGCAGGATATTTCATCACGAAGGATTATTCGCAGAATAAAAAGAAGATAATTTTGACGGTTGCAATCGTCGGAAACCTTATGCTGCTTTGTTATTACAAGTATTTTAATTTCTTGATTGATACGATAAATACTTTTAATTTTGCACATTTTGATACTATGAAGTTGATGTTGCCACTCGGGATAAGTTTTTTTACTTTTCAACAAATTTCTTATCTCACGGACGCATACAAGGGCGAGGTCAAACACCCTAATTTTATTGACTATTCGTTGTTTGTATCGTTCTTTCCGCAACTGATTGCCGGCCCGATTTGCACATATAAGGAACTTGTGCCGCAATTTGAAGATTTTTCTAAAAAGGTCATCAATAACGAAAATATCAGGCGTGGGCTTTTCTTTATCACGATTGGTTTGTTGAAAAAGGTACTTCTTGCGGATAATTTTACAGATTTTATACAAGATGTGATTAAGCAAGAGGCGATGACGGAATTTTACACGACGTGGATATTTGCCTTCTCTATTGCGATGCAGGGGTATTTTGATTTTTCAGGATATTGCGATATCGCAATCGGTCTCGGCTCGTTGTTCAATATCGAATTGCCTATCAACTTTGATTCTCCGTATAAATCAAAGGATATTTCGGATTATTGGAGAAGATGGCACATTACGATGGGAAGATTTTTGAAATATCACGTTTATATCCCGATGGGCGGCAGCAGACGGGGAGAAATAAGGACTTATTGGAACTTATTTTTCGTATTTTTGGTGACCGGTATTTGGCATGGGGCAAATTGGTGCTGTATTTTTTACGGGGTCATTAACGGAATTTTAGTCAGCATTAACAAACTTTGGAAAAAAACAAACATTCAAATCAACGATAAACTTGCCGTGTTTATTACGTTTATGACAATGGTTTCGATTGCACCGTTGGTAATGTTGAAACACATTCATCAATATTTTCTTTCGATAAAATCGATGCTCGGATTTCACACACCGTTTGTGCCTGTTTCGATTTCGGATTTTAATTTCGTATTTTCAAATTCGCAACTCAAATTGAACGCTATTTTATTTTTTGTGAGCCTGTTTATTATTTTCGGTTTGAAAAATACGAATGAACTTGCACCAAAGTATGTTAAGTCGAAAAATGCTTTCTTGACGGTACTTTTGGTTGTCGTGTTTACGGTTTGTGCCTTGTCGATTACGAAAAGGTCTGAGTTTATATACTTTAATTTTTAGGTAAAAGGCGATAAGATGAACGGAAAAAATAACAATTTAATATTCATCTCGTTGTTGTTTGTTTGTTTATTGTCTGTTTTTGCTTTAAATTATTTTATGCTCAAAGATGAAATGAAAAGCGAACCGAGGTACGAAATTTACCATGAAGAAACTCGAGATTTGGTTTTTATCAAATTGAAGTTGAGCAAAAAGTATGATTTTGATAAGTTTGTCATGGGAACTTCGACGACGTACAGTCTTTTTGACCCGTCGAGGAGTGAACTTGCGAGACTGGTTGTTTTTACGATGACGTATCGGGAGTTTTATGAATATTTAAAGGCTTATTTTCAAATTCATAAAGAAACAAAAACGATGTTTTTGCCGATAGAATATCATTCGTTTTGGGATACGGTTGATGTTCGGGAAATACCTGATTTCGATGGAAAAACGACGCTTTCACCGTCAGAGTTTGCACAACTTTATTTCAGTATAAGTTCGACAACAAATAATTTGAAAAAACTTTTTGAAAAGGCAAAGGGTTATTTTGAAAAAGAAAAAATTGCTAATGATGACGGCATTTTTCAGATTGAAACTTATCCTAAAAGAAGGATTACAGTCGGAAAAGTTTCTGAACAAAGGGTTCGCAACGATTTGCGATATTGGGAGCAGATAATTGATTTTCTCCAAAAAAATGACATCAATATCGTTTGTTACATTCCGCCATACAACTATTTGTATCTTCAAGATGCAATGACCCCTCAAAACGAAAAAATCATAAATGACGTGAAAGCCCTGATAGTGTCGAAAGGGGTTAAAATTTATGACTTTACGAAAAAAAATAAATTTAACGAAGAACCTTTGAAAACAACATTTATGTACCACGATTTGATTCACCCTGACTTTATTTATGGTAATATTATTTACGAAATTTTGTCGGGACAAAAAGATGACAAAACTCTTTACCGATTGATTACAAAAGATAATTTCAAAGAGTGTAATGCCTTGTCTGAAAAGGAATTGCAAGATTATAGACAAAAATATTCTGCTTATATCAAAGAATATTTTACTTATGATAACAAAGATAATTCGGCGGATAGAAATTACCTCAGAACAACGTCGTCGAGAGATGTTCCGAAAGAATTGCAAAAATATCTCTAAGTGAATATAATTGGAAAAAAGGAAAGAAAATGCTTTTTAATTCAATAGAATATATTTTTATGTTTGTCCCGATTGTTTTCATCGGGTATTTTTTGCTTAATAAATTCAAGTTGTACGAAACGTCGAAAGTCTTTTTGATATTGGCGTCTTTGTATTTTTACGGAAGTTATAAAATTGAGTATGTCGGAATTATTGTGCTGACAATTTTGCTCAATTATGCAATCAGCAAAAGTTTTCAGAAGGATATTTCTCTTCCTTGGAAGAAAACGATTTTGGTATCTGGAATTGTTGCAAACATATTGATACTGTATTGTTTCAGGTATTTTAGTTTCGTTATGGAAACCCTTTCAAAACTTTCGATTTGCCCTGTTGATACGTTCAAAATCCTTATGCCGATTGGGATAAGTTTCTTTATGCTTCAACAAATTTCTTATATTGTCGATTGCTATAAGCAAACGGTCAAAACGTATACGTTTGTTGATTATACACTGTTTGTATGCTTCTTTCCGCAGTTGATTATGGGGCCGATTGTTCGCCATCAGGAAATGATTCCGCAATTTAATAACATCAAAAATAAAGTTCTTAACCAAAATAATATTTTCATCGGGTTGTTCATTTTTACGGTCGGTTTGCTCAAAAAAGTTGTCATTGCTGATGAGTTTACCCCGTTCATCAATTATGTTACGGATTCTCAGGTTTACGGCAATTTCTATATTTCGTGGCTGTTAGGTTTGACGAAAATTTTGCAAGGATATTTTGATTTTTCTGGATATTGCGATATGGCAATGGGTTCGGCGTTTTTGTTCAATATCAGTTTGCCGTGGAACTTCAATTCGCCTTATAAAGCGACGAGCATAATCGATTATTGGAAAAGATGGAACAAAACTTTGATGAGATTTTTACAAGATTATGTTTATAAACCGCTCGGTGGGGATAAATTGGGTGAAAAACGTGATTTTATCAACGTTATGATAACGTTTTTTGTTTACGGTTGCTGGCAAGGTATGACCATTCCAAATATCCTTTATGGCGTGATTAACGGTATTTTGGTATGTGTTAACAAATTGTGGGCGAAATTGAAAATAGAAATTCCGAGACCGATTTCTATCGGAATGACTTTTGTGACGTTGATTTTCCTTTCTACGTTGATTATGGCGAGAAATCTTGGCGATACGGCAAGACTTTTGAAATCTATGGTCGGAATTGGGGCTTCTTTTGAACCGATATCGATTTTGGATTGGAAATTTGTCTTTGAGGTCAAGGACTTCACGGCACTTTCCATAAGTATTCCGATATTAGTGTTGGCGGTTGCTTGCGTACTTTTCCTCAAAAATTCTTCCGAACTTTCAAGAATTTATGTCAAAGCGAATAATATAATCTACACCTGCATTTTGGCGATAGTATTTGTGTTTTCGGTCCTTTCGATTACAAAAAGTACGGAATTTTTATATTTTATTTTTTAACAAGAAAGAACAATTATGACGGATAAAAACGAAAATCTTGAGAATGAAAAAAACGTCCAGAACGAAGAAAAAAAAGAGGATAATAAAAAGGAAATTTTGTTTGTTATCCTTTTTGTAGTGCTGGTTTTGGCAATTGCACTTTTTAATTTTATTGTTGACCCGTATTATATTTTTAGAGATTCAACGATAAAGGGCTTCAATAACGTCAAAACGCACAAATATTCAAGTAAAAGAACGATTATTTATTCTGACATCAAAATTAATAATAAAGGAAAAGATGTTGCTTTTACGGGAAATTGTTTGCTTTCTCATTATGGCTCAGGGCTTGATAATGTGGGCTTTTTCACTGTTCCTGTTGCAAAAGTTGCGGAAGTCTCGAATATTATTAAAAATCTGATTACTGTATCTCCTGAAATCAAAACGGTGTATTGGGGATTGTTTTTTGACGATTTTTGGAACGATAAAAATGACGAGGTTAATGACACTTTGCCCGATTTTTCATCGAAACGAATCGAACTTCAGGATTTGGTGAATTTATTTTTCTCATACAATACGACAAAATATAGCATTGAGACCATTCGAGATTCGGTCAAAAACCACGGAGAGGACATAATTTACGTATATCCGTTTAGAGAAATTGCAAAGAAAAAATATGATAAACAGTTTTCGCTGGAAACCATTAAAACTATTGAGGAAACAAAGGAATTTGCACAAAAACATGGCGTGAATTTGGTGATTTATTATTCGCCTATTCACGTTACGAAAAAAATGCACGTTCTTTCAAAAGGTCAATGGGAAAATTATCAGGGCTTGAAGCGTGAAATTGCTGCTATCACTGATTTTTATGACTATTCAATGTTTAATAAATATAACTCGTCACCTCTTGATGAAAATAATTTGTATTTCGTCGATAACATTCACCCTGCAACGGATTACAACAATTTGATAGTTAATGATTTGCTTTCGAACGATAAAAAAATCGGCGTTCTTGTTACAAAAGAAAATGTGAAATCCTTGGTATCCAAGGATTCTACCGAATTGCAAAAGTTTATTTCGAACCATAAATCGTTGTTTGACGAGATAAAAAATGTTTCTGAAAATGACAGTACGACCAAAATTAAGAAAAAATTTGTTCAGTAAAAAATAAAGACCCCGTTGATGGGGTCTTTTTTATTTTTTCAAAGTCGGCTTGTAAAAAATAGATTTTTCCAAAATTATACCTGCCAAGTGCAATCGAAGAAATCGTTTCTGATTGCGGCATTGACGTGCGAAAGCCGAAGTTGAATGTCGTCGATTGTTTCGTGTAAACCTTTTGAGATGACCTCGTCAATGGTTGCGTATTCAAGTTGCGACTTCAATTTGCCCAAAACACGTTTTGTTTTTTCGCCGTTGTTTGAGAATTTTGTTTCTGTTATTTTGTTCAAAGCCCTTTCGGCATGTTCGAGGCAGTACATTATCGAGCGGGGGAATTCTTTGTTTAAGAGCAAAAATTCCGAAACATTTTGCGGAGTGACTGTTGAATATGTTTTTCTAAACATTTCAAATGCACTGACTGACTTCAATAACGCCGTCCATTGGACTGTGTCGAGCGACATTCCAATCATGCTGACATCGGGAAGCAAAATATAATATTTTACGTCCAAAATTCTTGACGTTTGGTCGGCACGTTCGAGCATTTTGCCGAGCCAAGCGAAATTCCAGCCCTCATTGTGGCTCATTGTTCCGTCTTGAATTCCGACGTAAAGTTGGCAAAATTCCTTGATTTCCGTGAAGAAATCGTGCGGATTGTTGAGCATTTCTGCTTTAATATTTTTCTCGTGAAGCCTGTGATAAAATTTGTTGATAAGAAGCCACATTTCCAAAGTGATTGTTTCTCTTATGCAACGGGCATTTTCACGGGCGTTTGAGACGCAATTTATTATGCTTGCTGGATTTTCCGTGTCTAATGTCAAAAAATCCATAACGTTTTCGGACGTTGCTTTTGGGTACTTGTGATAAAAATCTCTTGAGCAGCCTGCAGTTTGAATTACGGGGTCCCAATGTCTGTCCTCACCCGGCAAATCGAGCAAGAGACAGAGGTTTACGTCAATACTTCTTGCAATATTTTCGGCACGTTCGATGTATCTGCTTATCCAAAAAAGAGAATCTGCTACTCTACTTAACATATTGTTCTCCTTTCTTGTTGTTGCTGTTGTTGTTGATGTTGCATGTATTGTTGGCTTTGACCTTGTTCCGGTGCACCTTTGTCAGGTGCAATGACCCAAGTGTCTTTGCAACCGCCGCCTTGTGAACTGTTTACAACGACAGAGCCTTTTTTGAGGGCAACTCTTGTCAATCCTCCGGGGAGAACGTAAATGTCCTTGCCCTGAATGATGTAAGGTCTCAAATCGACGTGACGACCTTC
This sequence comes from uncultured bacterium, assembly GCA_900313795.1. Lineage (GTDB taxonomy): Bacteria > Cyanobacteriota > Vampirovibrionia > Gastranaerophilales > Gastranaerophilaceae > RUG841. The sequence goes on from OMSS01000002.1 coordinate 17,588, forward strand.
AAAATGGTCATCTACGATTGATGGTACTCGGCTCAAGGAAATCATCGGTTGTGCGATGTAATTTCTCGGATTTGCCTTAATTTTTTCTTTAAATTCTTCTCGCTGTTGTTGCGTTGCGTGTGGACCAACGAGCATACCGTAACCGCCCGATTCGCTGACGGCCTTGACGACCATTTTGTCAAGATTTGCAAGTACATGTTGCATTTTGACAGGATCTTCGCAAACGAAGGTCGGTACGTTCGGAATGATGTTATCCTCGCCCAAATAGTATTTGATAATTGCAGGAACAAAGGTGTAAATCGCCTTGTCGTCTGCAACTCCGCACCCTGGTGCATTGGCAAGTGCGACATTTCCAGCCCGATATGCTTCAAATAACCCGGGAACGCCCAAAAGTGAATCAGGTCTAAACGTAAGCGGATCGAGGAATTCATCGTCTATACGACGGTACATGACGTGAACTTGCAAAAGTCCTTGAGTTGTTTTTGCGTAAACTTTGTTGTCTTTGACGATGAGGTCATTGCCCGAAACAAGCGGAATACCCATTTGTTGGCTCAGGAACGAATGTTCATAATACGCTGAATTGTAAACCCCCGGGGTCAAAACGACCGCTCTTGGTTTTTCGACGTTTGGCATAAGATATTCAAGCATGTTACGAAGTTTTGTCGGATATTCGTCAACTGGTCGAATTGCACATTTTGAAAAGACTTTCGGGAAAGTTTGTTTTAAAATTCTTCTGTTTTGCAAAACGTACGAAACACCGCTCGGGCAACGCATGTTGTCCTCTAAAACATAGAATGTACCGTCTTTGTCACGGACGAGGTCTGTTCCCGTAATATGTGCCCAAATTTTTCTTGGGGGAACAAGTCCTTCGCATTCTTTTCTGTATGCTGTGCAGGTTTTGATTAATTCTTCGGGCACAACTTTGTCTCTAAGGATTTTCTGTTCACCATAAATATCGTTCAAAAAGCAGTTCATCGCTTCTGTTCGTTGCTTTAAGCCGCTTTCCAATTTCGCCCAAACATTTGCTTCGACAATTCTCGGAATTACGTCAAACGGGATAATTTTTTCCGAACCGTCTTTGTTTCCATAGACGGCAAACGTAATACCTGTGTCCATAAACGATGCTTCGGCAGTTTTTTGACGGCGTTGAAGTTCACCGTCGGGCAATTCTTCAATTGTGTCAATTAACGCTTCTGCACAAGGTCTTGGCTGATTGTTGTCAAAAAAGAGTTCGTCAAAAAATCCTTCAGTATCATAGTTTTCAAATTTCATGAAATCACTCCTCTAATTGATTTCCTCTACATTTACCGCAACTTTCAAAGTGTGCGGTCCGCCCCCTGTGATTACACCTTTTAAGGGGCTTACGTCCCCGAAATCCCTGCCTCGTCCGACGATGATGTGTTCTTCGCCTGCGACACAGTTATTTGTGGGGTCAAATTCCAAAAAACCTACTTCTGGTAGGTATGCAAAAACCCAAGCGTGGGTTGCATCTGCACCGATTAATTTTGGTTGTTCATTTTCTCTTCGTGTGTGTAAATATCCGCTTATATATCCGCAAGACAAGCCCAATGACCGCAAACAAGCAATCATAAAGTGTGCAAAATCTTGGCATACACCCTTTCTGTCACGAAGAACTTCAGCCGGCAATGTGCCAATTCTCGTGCTTCCCGGGGCATATTGAAAATCATTAAAAATTCTGTTATTTAAGTCCAAAACAGCCTCTATGAAAGGGCGTCCGTCCGTGAAGCTTTTGAGTGCATACTTTTTTATTGAACCGTCAAAAATTACCAAAGGTGACGGGTACAAAAACATCGATGCCTCAATATCTTCCGGCGTTTCGGGGTTAACGAGCCGTTCTTGAATTTTTTCCCACGCAATCGATGTTTCGGGCATTTTTTTCTCGGAAACTTCGACCGTTCCTTTTGCTAAAACTTTAAAAATTTTGTGTTCTTCTTCGATTGAAAAAGCCGTGACTTTGTTTCCGTAAATGTCTTCTCTCGTCACGAAATACGCAGGTTTCGGTGAAATTTCGATGTCATGAGAAATCCAATTTTGGCGACTACATTTTCTTGGCTCAAGATGAATTAAGTGTTGGCTGATTGTGACTGGTATTGAATAATTGTATTCTGTTTTGTGCGTAATGTTATATTTCATCTAAACCTCAGTAGCCATCGCTGTTTTTATACCTTTTTGCGGAATATGATTTAAGTATTCCCGACTCAAAAGTTCTTCGATATTTTCAAATTCTTTTATTCTTTCATCACAATAGTTAGAAAGCGTCGAACGGCGACCGTTTTCGTCTTTTACAAGAGCATGAACATCGGCAAGTCTCAATGCAGATGTCAGACGCAAAATTTCCCTGTCTAACGGTGCAAGAAAGACGTTTTCCGTTGCCAAAGGAAGTTCGTTCACGATTTTTTCGATTTCCATTGCGTGGAAAGCGACACTGTGCGGATTGGATTCATCGCAGAGTAATAAGTCCAAAATCGCCGCAGCGTTTAACTTTGTGCCATATCTCCTGAAATATGTCAACGAACCGTCACCGACCGCTAAAAGTGCATTGAGCATTGATTTTTCGTTGTCGGTTTTGTTTTTCAAAAGATTTTTGATGATTTTGAGGGTGATAATGCCGTGCTCGAGGCGTTTTCCCAAATCCAAAAATCTCCAACCGTGTCCACGAGTCATACCGTCAGAAATCAAACCTTGGAACGCCGCAGAATCGGCAATCATTCGTTGTAAGTACGGTAAAAGTGCCGCAGCACCTTTGCCTTCGGGCAATTTATGCTCGCCAAAACTTTTTATAAATTGCCAAGTGTCTTCGGCAATTCGCTCACGAAGTTGTATTGCCAAAAATCTAATCTGTTTACAAACTGGTTGAAGTCCTTTGTCCTCAGTTTTTTTCATAACTAAATTCCAAAGTGTATTTTCAAATTCGTATTCGGAATTTAAGTCTTTTTGCCAAACTTTGAGTAAATACGGAACGGGGGCACAAAGGTCGCAAAGTTCTCTATCTGCAAGCCTTTTGGCGATACTTCTTGCATTTCTTGCTAAAAGGTCTGCGTGTTCGAGATTTTGACCTAATTTGAAGAAGTTGTCTGCCGTCCTGCTCGGCAAATCTCCACCAGCACGGGAAAGTGCCAAAATTTCGAAATTTTTTCTGTCTTTTGATGATTCTTGCGAAACATTGTCGCCCAAAACCCAAATATCTTTTTCAATGACTTTTTTGCCATTGTCGTCTGTAACCCAGCCATAGCCGCCTGTTAAGACCTCAAAATCGTCATTGGTTTTTGATGTGTAAAATCTGAAATGAGCATCACCTTGAGCGTAGCCATCTCCTGAAACATACGGCGTGGTAGACGTTTTGACATATTCTTCTGCTGTGAAATTTTGCGGATTTTGCAAAATTCTCTCTGTTAAAGAAAGTTGTGCCGTCATCGTCATTTTTTCGTAAATCCAACTTTCTGTTTTGCCAAAAGCGTTGTAAAACATACGGTTGTCAAGGTTTGCGAGGATTTCTTTTCTGTATTTTTCCTCTCCGAGCCAATACGATTTTACGGGTTCTAAAATCAAATCTTCGTTCAAGAAATATTTTGCGATTTTTGGCAAAAACGCCCTGACGATAGGAGTTTCCAAAATTCCTGTACCAAGTCCGTTCAAAATTTTGACATTTCCGCTTCGAACGGCACTGATTAAGCCCACAGCACCTTCGCCCGAATCAATTCTTAACTCAAGCGGATCGCACATTCCGTCCTCAACACGGCGGAAAATCGTGTCAATTTTTTGTAAGCCCGAAAGGGTTTTTAAGTAAACATTGAAGCCTCTTACGGACAAATCGTCATTTTCGACAAGTTGCAATTTCAAATGTCTTGCCAAAATCGAATCTTCCGTACGTTGGTAACGTTCAGGTTCTGATGCAAGAAGTACGGCATTCGCCTCGTCATTTGGGTTTTCGCCCAAAAGTGATTGTCTCAAATCGTCAAAAAATTTGTCCTGTCTTTTTACGTTTAAATCGTGTAGAAATTCAGGGTATGAACGTGCGAGCGAAAGTCTGTTTTCGATGGCACTGCCTAAACCTTCGGGGATTTGAAATCTGTCATTAACGGCGACGAACGAACCGTTAGAACGTCTAACGACATCGGTACTCATAAGGCTGATAAAGCCTTCGCCTGTTGATTTTCCTGTCCAAATCATTTGCAGGAAATCAGGGTTTGCAAAAATCAGTGCAGGCGGAACGATTTTGTCCTTGATAATTTTTTGTTCGCCATAAATATCATCAGCGAGCATATCAAAAACTTTTGCACGTTGAATAAGCCCTTTTCGCAATGTTTTCCACTCCTCTTTCGTAATAAAAAGCGGAACGGAATCGAGACTTGTATTTGTGTTATCAGAAGGTGCTAAAGTCCTGTAATATTGCGTATAATTCAGCCTTTTATGGCGTCTTTCCGCTTCGTCCGAACCAAGTTCATTGAGCCTGTTCAAAAGGATTTGGGTCGTTTTTCGAGGTTGGTTGTTTTTGTCAAACAATTCGTCGTAAACGCCCGTATTTACTTGGTATTTGGCTGATATATCATACTTCATAAAAATTTTTCCTTACAATATGATTTTATCATAATTTATAAGTGTATGAAATACAATATTTTATAAAGATTTTAGTAGTTTTTTAAAAAAATATCTATTTCTGGCGAAAACTCTTTTGTCTCAAGCACTTTCGTGATTAATTTGAACAAAACGTTGTCAGAATTTTTTATTTCTCGTGAAAAAATCTCATATTTTTTGTAAGAATTTTGGAGTTTGTAGAAAAAATCTTCGTGACATTTTTGCTCCAACATTCTGTAATAATATTTCAACGTGAAAATTTCGTATTTCATAAAATCAAGACGAAACTGTTCCAGCAAACCATACTCTTGTAAGTCATTTCGGATTAAATCAAACATTAAAAAGCAATCGTAAATCGCCTGTTTTTGAAAATTGCTATTATATTTTTCAGGATTGATTTTGTAAAAATAAAGCACTTTGTTCAAAATAGTGATTTTTTTTGCCAAAAACAGCGTTCTGAGGGCAAAAACGTCATCTTCTTTGTTGAAAAGATTTGTGGGAAATTTGATGTTATTTTCGAGCAAAAAATTGCGGCGAAATATTTTATCCCAAATAGTATTTGATTTGTTAAAAAGGTCTATAACGGGCGTTATGTCTGAATAATTAAATCCGTTGTGAAAATTTTCAGGATAGTCAGCAAGCATTGCAAAATCGGTGTTTTCGGTTGTCTTGCCTGATTTTTCGTCAATAAGACAAAATTTGCACGCTGTCATATCGGCATTGTCGCTCGAAATTTTGTTATACATTTTTTCTATAAAGTTTAGAGAATAGTCATCGTCCACGTCGAAAAACATCACATAATCGCCTTTTGCATGTTCTAATCCGATGTTTCTTGCGTAACCCTGACGTCTGTTTTTTTTCAGTTGAATTAGGCGAAAATGGTCGTCGTTTTTGATTTTTTCAGAAATTATTTCAGTAGTTTTATCTTTTGAACAATCGTCGACAAAAATCACCTCAAAGTCGCTAAACGTCTGATTTTTGCAGTTTTTGATACAGTTTGAAATGCAATTTTCTGCATTATAAACAGGTATGATGACGCTGACTTTCATTTTTCCTCGATTTTGCCGCTAAAACTGTTCCTTCAATGATAGTCTTTTCGCCTCGTACTGTCAATAAATTGATTGCAATAGTTTCAAATCCCGATTAAAATGTTTTTAGAGGAAAAAATGACACAAAAAATTCAAGAAATTCTTATATATTTGACTCAAAGGTGCAACTATTCCTGCAAAATGTGTACGCAGGACGGTTTGCCGCCGATTGGTGAAATGGGGCTTGATGAATGGGATAAAATTTTCTCCAACATTGAGCATGATTTTCCGAATTGTTTTTTGATTTTTTTAGGCGGAGAACCTACGCTATATAAGCATTTTGACGAAATTCTCGATTGTGCAACAAAACACAATCTTCGAAAACACGTAGTCACGAACGGTTCTCTTTTGAAGGGGCATTTGCCCGCAATCAAGCGTAATTATTGCGGTGTGACGATTTCTATTGATGGACTTAATCAAACACACGATAAAATTAGAAATGCCCGTGGTGCGTACGATACGGCGATTGACGTAATCAAAGAAATGTACGAGTACAACAAGTCCGTTGACGACGAAAAATTGGGTTATTTTTATTATATAAATTATGTCATGTTGCCCGAAAATATTGACGAAACGCTTGGTTTTATTGAAGAGTTGGCAAAATACAAACCTAAAAATATTATCCTCAATCACACTCGTTATGCATCTTTCGAGAAACGCCTCGAAATGAGAGAGGAAATGACGAAAATTTTTGAAAATCCATACAATCAACATCTCATGATGCGTTCTATCATTGATTTTCCGAGTGATTATGTTTTGAAAATGAATGAAATTGTCAAACAGGCAAAATCGACCTTTTCTCCTATGGTTAGTGAATTTCCGGATTTAACGGAGGAAGAACGACTTGCGTATTATGATGATGAAAAAGTTTACGACTTACGTCCGAACTGGAAATGCCCGTCTCCGTACAAAATTCCGACAATTTTGCCCGACGGTACGGTCTTGAGTTGTTTGTATAACAAACTCGGAAATGCTTATGAACAACCGATTTCTGAACTTTGGGAAAACGATATTGCGAAAAAAACTCGAGATTACTTGAACGAACATACAAAATTTTTGGCATGCGGTCGTTGCACTTGCTATTACAAGCCAGAAAAAATTTAGACGTTTTTCAACACAACGTCGCAAACCCTTACGATATCTTCTTTTTCAAGTTCGACATACAATGGCATCATCAACATTCTTGAAACTAAATCTTCTGCAATCGGGCATGGTTGGGTAGTTTTGAGATATTTTAGAGTGTTTAGAGTGGGCGAATAACAGTGCCAAGCGTAGATTTGCTCGTCACAGAGTGCTTTTTGAACTTTTTCTCGTTGCTCTTTTGAGTTCAAAACGATGACGTAGTAGGGATATTTATAATCCAAATTTTGTTGCTTTTTCGGCAATTTTACTGAATTTTCGAGCAATTCGTCATAGGTTTCGCTCAACATTTTTCTTTTGGCAATATTTTCTTCAATGTGGTCAAGATTTGCCAAACCCATTGCGGCGTGAAGTTCGGAAAGCCTTGCGTTTATTCCGTCTCGGACAAAATTTTCGCCCTCGTGACCACATTTTTTTATCAGGTCAATTTGTTTTGACACAAATGGGTCTTTCGCAGTTATAATGCCACCTTCAACCGTGTGGAAAAGTTTTGTTTCTTGAAGCGAAACAACCGAAACATCACCGTAATTCAAAATCGATTGTCCGTTATATTCTGCCCCAAAAGCGTGTGCGGCATCGTAAATCACCTTCAAGCCGTGCAGTTTTGCAATCGTTTCAATTTTTTCGATATTGCATGCTCGACCGAAGATGTGAACGGGCATGATTGCCTTTGTTTGGGGCGTTATAGCCTGTTCGATTTTGTCGGCATCAATATTAAAATAATCTGGTTCAATGTCGACATAAACGGGGGTACATTTTTCTGCCAAAATCGCCGAAGTTGTTGCGACATAAGAAAAAGGCGTTGTTATAATTTCTCCGCCGTCAATTCCGAGTGCTTTTATGGCAATCTGAAGTGCGGTTGTTGCACTTGTAACGCATTGCAAATCCTCGACTTTGAGGTATTTTTTGAGTCTTTGTTCAAGTTCATCGAGCAAAATACCATGGTCGGTCAAACTTCCCTTTTCGTAAGCCTTTTCAAGATAATGAACATATTCTTTAATCGGGGGTAAAAAGGCAGGATTTGTCAAAATTTCTTTTTTCGTCATAAAATACCGTTTTTCTTTCAATGATAGTGATTTCGAGTATTTTTGTCAATTATTTCCCTCAAAACGGCAAAAGGTCGGCAGTAACCGACCTTGAACAAAAATTTTTGATAAAACAAAATTAGACTTCTAATTTTTTGTGAGCCTTTCTCATCAACTCAGAGAGACTCGGTTCGGTTTTTTTAGTCGATTTTTTTGCTTTTTTGACACCCAATTTTATCGGGTTGATTCTTGACAATCCGACGCAATCTTGTTCGGGCATAATCATAAAAATGTCTTTAAAAAAATTCAAAATACCGTTCATAATAAACCTTTCAAAATTTTTTCCCCGTTAACATTAAATCCTGTTTTAAGAATTTTTGCGATGGTATTTTAGGGGCTAACGGTATCATAACAAGAGTTTCTAACAATAGGAATACACCTGATGAATGGTTTTGTAAAAAAAATTTTAATAAAAATTAAAAAAAAGACTTGTATAAAAAACATGTTTTCCGTATGATGATAAAGCAAACTTCAAATAAGGAAGGACTAAGTCATCATGAATCCTATAGTAAAAGACTTAAACAAAGAAACCGTTAATAAAGAATTACCGGCATTGAACCCCGGCGATACAGTCAGAGTTTCCGTTAGAATTATCGAAGGAAACAAAGAAAGAACCCAAGCGTTTGAAGGTACTATCATCAAAAAACGTGGCTCGGGCGTCGGCAAGACAATCACAGTAAGAAAAACTTTCCAAGGTGTAGGCGTTGAACGTGTATTCCCCGTTTTCTCACCCCGTATTGAAAAAATCACGGTCATCAGAAAAGGTGATGTTAAACGTGCAAAACTTTACTACCTCAGAGAAAGAACAGGTAAAGCAACTCGTATTAAAGAAAAAATCGAAAACAAGAAATAGGTTGCTTGACGGTTTAATGAAGTTTAAAAGCCATAATCATTGCGGTTATGGCTTTTTAGTAAGGAATTTATTATGCAATTTATTCATTGGTATCCCGGTCACATCGCAAAAGCGGAACGCAAATTAAAAGAACAATTAAATCTGGTGGACGTCGTTGTTGAGGTCGCAGATGCAAGAATACCGCTGAGTTCGATGTATCCCGAAGTCAAAAGACTTATCGGTGAAAAGCCGAGACTAATCATCATGAATAAATCTGATGTTGCAGATATGGAAAAAACGAAGGTTTTGGTTGAAAAACTGAAACAAAAAACAGGCTGTGACATAATATTTACAAGCAATTCCGACAATAAAGACATTACAAAAATTGTCAACAAAATTGCCGATTTGAGCAAACCTGCAATCACAAAAATGATTCAAAAAGGTCTTTTGCCCCGTCCTGCAAGGGCAATGGTCGTTGGCATGCCAAACGTCGGAAAATCCAGTATCATCAATAAATTAATCAAAAAAACAAAAACAAAAACAGGTGCAAAAGCAGGTGTTACAAGGCAACAACAGTGGGTTCGAATTAATCCTAGAATTGACCTTTTGGACACCCCTGGTATTATTCCCGTAAAACAAGTTGAGCAGAATAAGGCTCTGCGTTTGGCATTCGTCGATTCAATCGGGGAAAATGCTTATGAACTTGAAAGCATTGCCGAAGAATTTTTGAAAATTATGGCGGAAATGTATCCCAATGTCATCAAAAATCGTTACGGTTTTGAGGACGGGGAAGAATTTTCGCTTGAAAAAATCGCCCTAAAACGAAACCTCCTCGGACAAAGTTCAAAGCCTGACATTTTGCGTGCAGCGTCTATGTTGATGATGGATTTCCGTGATGGCAGACTTGGCAGGTTGACCCTAGATGAAGAAGAATAATCTTTTTCTCTTTGATAAAAAATTGCGTGCGGACGATTCTATTTTAATTGGCACTGATGAGGCCGGAAGAGGTCCTGGGGCTGGCGATGTTGTTGCTGCTGCCGTTTATTTTGAAAATCCTGACAAATCGCTTATCAAAGACCTTGAGCGGCTTGATGATTCAAAAAAATTGAATGACAAAATTCGTGAAGAATTATTTGAAATAATTCTTGAAAACTCAATCAACGAGATAGTTTTCGGAAGTGTTGAAGAAATTGAAAAAACAAATATTTTAAAAACGTCCTTGAATTGCATGAAAAAGGCATGCCTTTCTGTTATATCAAGGCTTGAGGGTGAAAATATTAGTGTCATTGTGGACGGAAATAAATTGATTCCTGATTTTTCTTATCCTCAACAATATATCGTTAAAGGAGACGGAAAGTCAGCAAGTATAGCTGCTGCAAGCATTTTGGCAAAGGTTTCAAGAGACCGTTACATGTGCGAATTGGACAGGGAGTTTCCTCAATATTTATGGGCAAAAAATAAAGGTTACTTGACGGCGGAACACCTTGCTGCGATTGACGAACACGGCACGACGAAGTATCATAGGCAAAAGTTTTTGGAAAAACATTTTACCAAACAACTGAGTTTGTTTTGAAGAGTTGTTGTAACTAAATAAAAATTTTGATAAAATCTGAAAAAGAGGTTGAAATGGATTGTCATCAGTTATCACACGGAATTTCGATATAAAATGATTGTTTGCACGATTGTTGTCTTTTGCGAATGGTGAATGATGACGAAAGTCCTTATATTATCGGGCTTGACGAGAATCATCTTGTTGTTTGCTGAAAAAGAAATGCGTGTTCGAATTCATTCAAACGGGATTAAATATTCAGAAACGATTGCGAGATGTTTAGCGAAAAACCTTGTGTCTGTTGTGATTTCTCTTGATTATGCGACGATAAAGCCGAAAAGATCGGACTGAAAGATGAATTTTATGGGGAGATTGCAAAGCGTAGCGTACCGAAGAAAATCATTACGGACGAGACCGAATTCGCCCGCAAATACGAGGAAATGAAGGCAAAATATCAAGACAGAAATTTTGACTATTTGAAATTTTTGTAATGTCTAATTCTGTTTTTTTATGGTAAAATTTTTCTATAAAAGATAGGTGGAAAAAATGATTACCAAAGAAGATGTAAAACACGTTGCTAAACTTGCAAGACTTGAATTAACAGAAGAAGA
>OMSS01000114.1 GCA_900313795.1 uncultured bacterium
CATACGATTTTCAACGTTGCGACAACGGTTTTCCTTCTTCCTTTTGGCAAATTCCTTGAAAAGGTTGCACATAAAGCGATTAAAGATAATGCCGATGCAGGCAAAAAAGACGACAAAACGGCGGTATTTATCGACGAACGTATTTTGCTTTCGCCATCATTTGCAGTTTCTGAATGTACTCACCACGCAGTTGCGATGTCTGATTTGGCAGAAGATATTCTCTTCGATTCGATTAATATGCTTTCAACATACAGTGCGACTAAGGCACAGGACATTTTTACCGCAGAAGAAAAACTTGATAATTATGAGGATAAATTGGGTACTTTCCTCGTAAAATTGTCAGGTACAGAACTTTCTGAACGTGATGCGAACGAGGTTTCGAAACTTTTGCACTCGTTAAGCGACTTCGAAAGAATTGGCGACCACGCATTGAGCATAACTTATGTTGCAAAAGAAATGCACGAAAAAAATATCCATTTTTCACCAGAAGCAATGAAGGAACTCAATGTCCTTCAAGATGCTTTGCACGAAATTATCGAACTTACTCGTGAAGCGTTCGAAACTGGCGATATGAACAGTGCAACGAAGGTTGAACCTTTGGAACAAGTTATTGACGGTATGGTTCTCGAAATCAAAAATCGCCACATTAAACGTTTGCAAGACGGTATTTGTACAATCGAATTGGGCTTCAAACTCTCTGACCTTTTGAATTGCTATCAAAGAGTTTCAGACCACTGCTCGAACATTGCAGCGTGCGTAATTCAGTTGAAATCTTCTCAACTTGATATGCACAATTACCTCAACGCAATCAAAACAGGCGAAGATGAAGAATTTACAAGGGAATTCAACAAATATCAAGATAAATATAAACTTGAGGAAATTCCTGTTTAACTTGAAATTTTGATAAATCGAAGAAACGGACTTGAGGATTGATTTTCTGAGTCCGTTTTTATTTTGAACAAATGGTTGAGTTCGTTGACAAACAAATTGTAAATGACTATAATTATTCTATGAAATACGTTAGTTGCTTACTTTTGGAAAGCGGAATGGCTTTTGGCAGAAATGACGTGAAACCTTGTACCCCCGGATACAAAATCCATTGGGCGGAAGAGTATTACGGTGGGCCGTTTGATGCTGACAAATATCTTGAACTCAGAAACAAATACGTCGATATGATGAAAAGGGGTGATATCCCTGAACAATGCGTCGGCTGCTCAAACCTTGAGGAAAAAGATTGGCCCGAAGAACCAGGGGTCGAATTTATCGTCATTGGTAACGAAACAAAATGCTCTTGCAACTGCTATTATTGCTGGTTTGCAGAGAAAAAAGATTATTATAATAAATTTAGAAGTTATGATGTAATGCCGATTTTGACGGCATTGAAAGAGAAAAATCTTCTTCGCCACACGACTTTTGATATTGTTGGGGGCGAATGTACCGAATACGAAGAGGGCAAACTTCAGGCTATTGTTGATTTTGTGATGGAAAATGATTATTGGCTTCACTTTTTCTCGTCGGGAATTTTTTATTCTGAAATTATTGCCGAAGCAATGAGAAAATCAAAGGCAAACATTGTCGTGTCGGTTGATTCGGGTACGAAGGAGACTTACGAAAAAATAAAAAGAGTTAAAACTTTTGATAAAGTTTGGGAAAATATGGCAAAATACGCAGCCGCTGGCGTTCAGGACGATTTTTGTAAAAAAGGTTATGTGGTTTTAAAATACATAATTATTCCTGGGGTGAACGACAATTTTGACGAGTTCAAAGAGTTTGCAAGACGTGCAAAAGAATCTGGCTGCAAGTGGATAAGGATTGCGGTCGAATATAACTGGTGGAACGAAAATTCTCACAATCCGATGCCGAAAAATCTATTTGCAATGCTCGATTTGATTGAAACTTACAAAAAAGATTTTATTATCGATTATATTGAAAATGCAATTTATTTGTGGCAAAAACGAGCAAAAGAAGAACCAGAATTTACGGGCGTAAACCCTTGTATACATATGGTTGGCTGCTAAATGAACGGTTATTCTTGCGATTTATTGAAAAACGAGATTACTTTTTTTCAAAATCAAATCCAATCCTGTTGTTCAAGTCAATTAGGTCCTGTTTATTATTCTGATTATAAGGGCGAAAACATTGATGTTCAGAGAATTTTAGATATCAAAAAAGATGCTTTTGAAAAAATGAAAAACGGTGATGTGCCGAAAAATTGTCAGGGCTGTTTTAATTTAAAACCCTTTGATGACAAGGATTTTCAGGCTAAATTTTCAAGATTAATAATCAGCCACTGGGTTCATTGTAATTGCAGTTGTGTTTATTGTGCAAGAAATGAGTTTTCGGACGGAAAGGTAACGAGGACACCAAAAAACAGTGATTATTATAATATGTTGCCGATAATTCGAAAAATGTATCAAAACGACCTGTTGACGACGGATAACGACCTGTTTGTGGATTTTCAGGGCGGAGATATTTCGGTACTTGCAGAATTTGATGATATTATTCGAGAGTTGATGGCTCATAACGTAGGCTACATAAGGTTTACGACAAATAATATAATTTATCAGCCATTGATTGCGGAACTTTTTAAACAGGGTAAGGCGGAACTTATGACCTCGTTGGATTGCGGTTGTCGAGAGACTTACCTGAAACTTAAGCGTGTCGATAAGTTCGACGATGCTGTTGAAAATTTGAGAAAATATAAACAGGCTTGCAAAAATGCTTATATTTTTGTCAAATACATTACTGTTAAAGGGATTAACGACAATGTTGATGAGGTTAATAAATTCCTCGATTTGATGTTTGAGATTGGAATTCCGACGGTGTCGTTCGAGATTGATTATCGAGATATTATGATGAATCCGTCGAAAAGGTTTGATATTCCCCGTCATTATTACGATTTGTTGGAAATTTTTAAGAAGCGTTGTGATGAAAACAATGTGCAATTAACGTTGTTTACTCATACGGAGAATGTCTTGAAACAAGGTTGGTTTGGAGAAAATTAATATGTGGTGCGAACAGTTAATTCATAATTTAACATTTTTCCCTGAAAAAATAGAAAGTTGTTGTTCTGGATTTCAAGGTCCGATTTACGTTCACAATCCGTCAAACGACGTTAAAATTGATTGGGAAGATATAAAAAGACAGAAAATGGAATTTGTTAAACGGCTTGAAAACAATGATATTCCAAAAGGGTGTGTTGGTTGCCCGTATTTGAAGGAAGGTTCTGTTCCAGAAGAAGAGGATTTCCGTTATAAAAAAATTATTTTAAACCATTATACTCATTGTAATTGCAGATGTGTTTATTGTGCAAGATTGAGGTATTATACTCGTGATTTTACGGAAACTCCGAGAAAACCTGATTTTTACCATATTTTGCCTATTCTTAAACAAATTTATTCACTTGGAGAAAAAGAAGTTGATATCGCCAGAATGAAGGTCGATTTTCAAGGGGGCGATTTGAGTGTTCTTGATGAATTTGAGGATACTTTGAAATTTTTGCTTGATAATGGTTGTAAAGACATTGAATTCACGACGAATAATTTAAGATACCAACCTCTGATTGAAAGATGTTTGGCTGAAAAACGAGGATATATGATTACTTCGCTTGATTGCGGCTGTCGAGAAACTTACAAAAAAGTTAAGCGAGTGGATAAATTCGATATTTTTGTTGAAAATTTAAGTCGATATCTTGCTGCAATAGAGGAAAAATTCAGAATTTTAGTGCCTTATATCGTCGTGAGAAATATCAATGACAATCTCGAAGAGGTGGAAAAATATTTGAATTTGATAAATGAACTCGGGGTTAAACGAATACGCTTTGAGATAGACTATAATGACCTTTTGGGAAATAAGGGAAGATTTGAAGTTCCGAAACATTACTATGATATTTTCAATTTATTTGAAAAATTCACGGAAGAAAATAAAATCATGTTTCTTTATCAACCTTATACAAAAGAAATTATGGACAGAGGATTTTGTGGTTAAAAATGTAAAAATTTATTAATTCATCAAAAGACATGTAGCAAAAAAATCCGTTTACTGGTTTAATGCTTATATCTCGAGAAAGAAGTTTAAACTATGCAAATTTCATCAACAAATAATATTAATAAGATTATCGATAATACACACGTTCAACAGGCGAAAAAAACGCAGGTTGATACCGCAAACGGTAGAGTTACAAGCGGTTCGGAGAAAATTTCAGGTTCTCTTTGGAGAGCGATGACACAAAAAATTGACCCGTATGGAGCAAGAGCATATTTGTTCAAACAAGGCTTGATGATTGGCTTGTCACCTGCTGATGTGAAAAATCTTGTTACAGTAATGGAAAAAGGTTCAGTTGAAACAAGTAATATTGAAATGCTCTTAAATCTTGTCAAAGAGGGCGATTTGAGCAAGAGAACAATCCGTTATGTATGTGCAGAAGGTATGATGTCGGAA
>OMSS01000200.1 GCA_900313795.1 uncultured bacterium
CTGAATGGTTCTTGGCTAAAAATGCAGGTATTCAAGTTATCGGCTGCCCGAAAACTATCGATGGCGACTTGAAAAACGAACAAATCGAAGTTTCTTTCGGTTTCGATACAGCAACAAAAACTTACGCTGAACTCGTCGGAAACATTCAACGTGACGCAAATTCTGCTAAGAAATATTGGCACTTCATCAAATTGATGGGTAGAAGTGCTTCTCACGTTGCACTTGAAGTTGGTTTGCAAACTCACCCGAACATTACTTTGGTTTCAGAAGAAGTTGAAGCAAAGAAAATGTCTTTGGCTCAAGTTGTTGATATGATTACAAAAGTTGTTGTTGCAAGAGCAGAAAAAGGCAAAAACTTTGGTATCGTTCTCGTTCCGGAAGGTTTGATTGAATTTATCCCTGAAGTTAAGGCTATGATTGCAAACTTGAACGACAAACTTGCTGAACTTGAAAAAGATGAAGCATACAAAAACGCATCAACTGATGCTGAAAAATTTGAAATCATCACAAAAAATCTTGAACCCGAAAATGCAAAAGTGTTCAACTCACTTCCTGCTATGATTAAGGCTCAACTCCTTATGGACAGAGACCCTCACGGTAATGTTCAAGTTTCAAGAATTGATACTGAAAAACTATTAATTGCCATGGTTAGAGAACAATTGAATAAATTGAAGGCTGAAGGCAAATACAACGGCAAGTTCTCAGATTTGGCACACTTCTTCGGTTACGAAGGACGTTGTGCATTCCCGTCAAATTTCGACGCTGACTACTGCTACTCATTGGGCTTCAACGCATTCGCTTTGATGAATTTCGGTTTGACAGGTTACATCTCATCAATCAGAAATCTTACAGCACCTGCTAAAGATTGGGTTGCAGGCGGTATCCCACTTACTATGATGATGAACATGGAAAAACGTCACGGCGAAATGAAACCTGTTATCAAAAAGGCACTCGTGGAAATCGATGGCCCTGTATTCAAGTACCTTCAAGACCACAGAGAAGAATGGGCTAATAACGAAGAATACCTCTTCCCCGGTGCTATCCAATACTTTGGACCTTCTGAAGTTGCTGATATCACAACAAGAACTCTTGCTCTTGAAAAGGCATAGTTTTAAAGGTCAAAATTTTCAAAACGAAACAGCGGTAAAAAGCCGCTGTTTTTGTTTGAAAGTTATGTCTTAAAAATTTATTGATTTACAATTTTCTCAATGTCTGAATAAATTTTTTCAAATGTATTTTCCCAGTCGTCATATTTTTTGTTTTGGTAAACTTTAATCGAATTATACCAGCCAGAATCGTTTCCGTTCAATGTAAACCAGCGATAGTCTGGATAGTAATTAAAAATACCGAAGGTTTTGTGTCCGAGTGCCGCTGACAAATTCAAAATTACATTATCTGTTGAAACAATCAAATCCATATTTTCGATTGCGGCGGCAGTTGTTTCAAAACTGTCCAAAACTTTTGCCAAGTCTGTAATTTTTGAATATCTTTCGCAAGTGGTCAAATCCTTATTATTGACTTGCAATGAAAACAGTCGGACATTTTTGATATCAGCTAATTTTGAAATTAAGCCTACAGGGATATCTCTATTGTCGCCTGTGTAGTTTTCTTTTCCGCTGAAAGCAATTCCGATATTGAATTTTTTGTCTTTAATGTGTTTTTCTCGAAAATCTTTGATTTTTTCCTCTGAAACGGACAAATATTTATCTTTTCCTATCATATTTTGGTCTGTAATTTTGAAAACGGAAATTAATTCCATCAAAGGAATTTGTCTGTCATATTTAATATTTTCGTACTCTTTTGTGCCACGAACTTCAAAAAAGTCTCCTTGTATTTTTCAAATAGACCTTGTTCGTTTAAAAATTTATAAATATTTTCTGTAACGTAAAACAAATTTTTGTGATAATCAATATCGACAATACTTTTACTCATAATAGAAGATTGATGCCTTCTGTATATATACAAAGGCTGGTCAATGATGTAAATGTCAGGGTGTTGGGTATAAAAGCTCCAATAAAATTCAATGAAACTCTTTTTTCATCAGTTCTTTTATCCAAGATAGCAAACACCTTCAATGAAAAGCATTTGATTCTTTTTAGGCAAATGTTGGATATTGTTAGATTTCTTGGAAAAAACAAAAAAAATCAAAACATGCTATTTGGCACAAATGATTTTGAATACGTTTGGGAAAAATTGATAGATGAAGTTTATGGAGTTCCTGAAGAAAAGAAACAAGATTTTTATCCTCGAACTAAATGGATTCTTGATGATTTTGGGGAAATTGAAGCCGGTCAAGAATACGAAAAATCAGCGTTACGTCCTGACACGATAATGCTTTTCACCCCCAAAAACGACGAAGCTGTGTTTATTCTTGATGCAAAGTATTATCGTTACGGAGCAATGACCAAACCTAATCCAGCCTATCTTCCTGGTTCTGCATCAATCAA
>OMSS01000033.1 GCA_900313795.1 uncultured bacterium
CAAAGAGTTCTCTATCTCGATGGTTCATATTATCTTATTTTATTTCTGAATAAATTGGCGGACGAAGTGTTTTCGCTAACCGTCTATTTAGAACACCCTCGGGTTATAATCTATTACCTCGAACATTTACCGATGGATATCGTGGGGTATTTTTTCAGAGGATTAACGGATAAAATTACCTATGCAACCATTTTTTCCTTTACGGTTTTTGTATTGCCAATATTGGGTTTGTGGTGGAACTATGAATTGACAAAACGGACAAAACAGTATGCTGTTTTGTTTTGGAGCGTTTTTACTTACTGTGGAATGATTTTACTCTATCAAATTTTTTCTGTGGTCGAAACAGCCATGGGGCTTCCGTTTCAGTTCGTTTTATTAAACTATTTACTCGGAAAAATTAATTACACAAAATGGGACAAAATTGGAATATTTTTCTTGATAATCCTTATGTTTGGCGTTTATGAACACACTCTTTTCCTCGGAGTTATTATGTTTGCGACGATGTTTACCTGTTTGTATGATGAGGAAAATCCGGATAATATTTTGACCAAAATCGCAATAGGTGCAGGCTCTCTTGCTTCTTCAGCATACACTCTTTTCTTTATTATATTATCCAGTGACGAACAATCGGATTTTAAAAGATTTCTTGGGGAAAGTATAGATTTCTTGCCTCTTTGGAACAAATTGAGTTTTTTAATCACCGTAGTTACAATTTTATTTCTTGTGGCAATTTATGTTTTCAGAAAAAACAAACCACTGTCAATTACTTTTGTCACAACGCTTTCGGTCATATATGTCGGTTTATTTTTGCACATGACAAACCATTTGTCACTATATATCAATCCTATTTATGATCAACACACAAGAAGTATCCCTGTATGGGCAGTACCGTTGATTTTTGCTGGAATTTTTATCGCAAGATTGAAAAAATTTCCAGAAAGCAAATCTCTCTTTGAAAAATTATCAATTCCTGTTTTGCTTTGTGGCATAACGCTTACCGCTTGGCAAATTGTCACGACATTTTTCTGGAACGAAAATGTCGGCTATATGAAGGAGTGCATTAAAAATTGCAAAGAACCTCTCTATTTGCCATCTATGGACGAAGATAAAGAAATTTCTTCATTTTTTAATCCAATGTTGAGAAGATATATTTGGAACGCAAATTTCATCAGCACGGCGCTTGCTCTTGAGCCAGAACATGAAATTAAAACAATAATTTTGCACTATGATAAGTCTTACCCAGATAAAAGCAATCCAACAAAACGTGAACAACAATTCGTCGTTCTCGAAAAAGGGGTAATGGGTCTGCCTTATGACGGTGTTATTGATATCGAAAATAAATTCTGGGATTTGTCAATCCCTGCAAAGGCTTTGGACAAATATAACAAGGAACATTCAATCCAAACAACAAAAGATGAGAATGAGGACGAAATTAATGCCGTTGCTGAACGAAGAAAAAAAAGAAAATAAAATTAAAGACCTTTGATGAACTTCAAAGGTCTTTTTAATTTGTAAAATTTGATTTTTAGAAAATTATTTTACGATATCTTTTTTCGTAATTTTGCCGGTTTCAGGGTCAATCATAAATCTTCTGCCGTAAAAATCTGATGCAGAAATTTGTCCGTTAATAACGCTCATTTGCTCAAACGGGAACACTTGTTTCATTTCAGGGAATGCTTCTTTAATCGGCTGAACTTGCCATTTGATAATGCCGTATGATGCGTAACAATAAATGTTGTCGAGCGTATTATCGTTGTTCGGAATTGCAAGCAAAACAACAACATCATCACCAATAGTCTTAAATTGTCTGATGTCGTGGTCAAACTTGATTTCTTTTCCGTTTAAAACCAAAATATTTTTATTAATTTGAATACTTAAATCCATTTCAAACCTCACATTCATCGATAATTATAACATTTATTGCTCGAAAATCAACTCATCGTTTCATAAAAAAACCGAGGATTTTATCCCTCGGTTTTAACATCTTTTTTGGTAGGCAAATCCCTTTCATTGTTGAATTCACCGACCCTTTGTCCCATAAGGTCAAACTGAACGCCTCCGCCTTTGCCCCAACCTTCAAGTGGATTGCATAAGCCCGTTCGCATATGAGTTCCCTTTGGAAGTGTTACATCGCACATCATTGCAGGTTTTTGCGGAAGTGCAAATTTATCTTGGATTTCTTCAGGTGTTAAACCTTCAATGTCGGATTGCTTCATAACCCAACCACCGAACATACCTGAATTTACACCATCATATACACGACAGAATTTTGTATCTTCTTTAAGTTCAATCTCCTGAACTTTTGATTTCGGCAAATAAGGCGGATTATCATAACCCATTTCCTCCTGCCACCATTTATTCGTTTCATCGCCCGTCGTTTCTTTAACAACAGTGCAATTTATACCTTCTGTGTAATTTACGCCATCTGCTTTTTCAGCAGGTTTGCTAAAATTAATTCCCGCCATAGCCAAAGAACGTGCAGCATTCGAATATGTACTCGAATATGCTTCCGTATGTTGCTTTTGTTCGGGTGCTTGATTTGTTTCAACCTTTTTGGGTGCTTGCGTAGCACGAGCCGTAACTAATGCCGAAACCGAAGTAATCGTCGTGTTCATTTGATCTAAAACCCTTCAATAGTTCTCACATGCTATTTATCGACATTTATCAAAGATTCTTTAATAAAATTCAGATTTTTATTTGTATTGTTAAGTTTTGTAAATTACAAAAAAGCATGATATGACTGGAAGTGGTCACAGAAAGGAACGAACGAGCCAAGTTATAAACAGTGGAAGCCTAGAATTTATTCAATTGCCGCTGAAATATTGGATTGTTTCGTCGTTTTACTTTTCGCAATGACATTGAATGTTTAAATTCAAGATGTTACTGTCATACAGCCGTAGGTTGGGTTTCAACCCAACAACGTAATTGTCATTCTGATGGTGAAAACATAAGAATCTATTCCGCAATCATTTTTCCAAGATTCTTCTAAAGGTGCAGAATGACAGTTTGGGTTGTTAAAAATTACATAAAGAACGACATCAAGAAATGTCTAATAATGCCGCCGTACAATGCGATTAAGAACATTGACAGGAGCAAGCAAGGGCCGAAAGGCCAATATGTTGGATTTTCTTTAATGCTTTCATTTGTGACGATAAGTTTGCAGAAATAAATACCCGAAACGCAAAGCAGTGCAAGGAAAACGTACTGCAAAATCGAATTTGCTGAACTCAAAAGAGGCAACTTATACAAAATAAAAACGAAGAAGAAAATTCCACCTGTAACTAAGACTTTGTAATGTTTGTTGACGTATAATTTTTTGATAAATGATGGGATTACAAAAATTACTTGTAAAATAACGGCGAGAATGAGTGCGACTAAAAACCATTTTACGCCGAGTAAAGCACCCATTGATGCTGCAATGTAGGTATCACCCGTACCGAAGGCTCTTTTTCTGACCATAAGCCAGCCGATGCCAGACAAAAGTTCCATAGACAAAGCACCCACAACAAGTCCGGTGAGTGGGGGCAAAAAGTCTCCGCCGAGTGCAAATGTTTGGAACAGCAAAATAACAACCGCAAGCGAAATTGTATGTATGTCAAAGACCACTTTTTCCTTGATATCGGTGATTGCGATGACCATCGAGAGTGAAAAAATTACGAGGAAAAATGGGAGCAAAATCAAATTTTGCCATTGAGTGACAGGTTCAATCAAGGTGTGGGCAAAATGGTTATAAAACCACAAAAAACCGCAGCCCGTAAGGAATTCTACTATCGGGTATTGTTTGCTGATTGGATTTTTGCAATTTCTGCATTTTCCACCCAAAATCAACCACGACAGGACTGGAACATTGTCGTAGGGCTTAATTTTGTATCCGCATTTTGGACATTTTGAGGGCGGAAGAACGATTGATTCGCCCGTAAATGCTCTCAATGCAACGACATTCAAGAAACTGCCGATACAAGTTCCCACAATAAACATAAAAAATCCGTAAAAATTATACAGTTGTTCCGACATCTTCTTGTCCTTCGTTAATTATTTCAAAAAGTTCTTTCAATGCTTTTTTAATTCTTCTCGAGACCTGCATTTGAGAAATGCCTAATTTTTCGGCAATTTTCGTTTGGCTAATATCTTGGAAGAAGTTGAGGTCGATGACCTCTCTAAGTTGCGGTGGCAATTTTTCGAGTGCTTCTTTGAGCATAATTTTATTTTCCTGATATTCAGCAAGCGAACTGTAATTTTCGTTTGGAATTTTCTCGGAAAGTGCTTGTCCTTCTGAATCTGTGTAGGAAAGGATTTGGTCTAAAGACATGACGTGTCTGCGTCTTTCGATGTCCATAACTTCACGAATTTTGCCGACAGGAGTTTTGAGTTCATCGGCGATTTCACGCTCTGAGGGAAAGTTTCCATCAGAATCTTTAAATTCGTTCATCATTTTGTTAACACGATAAGCAAGTTCGTAAATTTCTCTCGGGGCTTTGATAATCGAGGCTTTGTCCCGCAAATAATGTCTGATTTCGCCCGTGATGAAATAAGTTGCGTAAGTTTTGAAATTCGTACTTACCGAAAAATCGAACATTTTGACAGCCTTAATCAAACCCAAAATACCGACCTGCAAAATATCTTCAATCGGGTCGGTGCTTCGGCGTGCAAGATGGGAAGCAATCTTCCTTACAAGTGGGACTGCTTCCGTAATAATCTCATTTTGAAGATTTTTGATATTTTTCGGATTATCCGTTTGTTTTAATTCTTTCAGATATTCCTTGATTTTTTCGTAATCTGTATCTTGCTCTGCCATTGTGTTTCTCAAATTCTATGACAATTATATCATATTTGAGAAAATATTGTTTTATTTGTTACGGAATTAATTCAAAACGATGAGGAATGAGTTCATCAACAGTAAATTCAGCAGGTTTGCCGTCTTTATCTTCAACAACAATCTTCATACCTTGACCTTGTTCAAATTCGCAGAACCATTGACGGCAAGCACCGCAAGGCCAGCATAATTTTGTATTTGGTGAATAGATTGCGACCTTCATCAATCTGCTTTTTTCGCCCATTGCGATTGCTGATGAAATAGCGTTTCTTTCAGCACAAATACCAACGGTGTAACTTCCGTTTTCAACGTTGCAACCAACGTAAACATTGCCGTTTTCGTATTCGATTGCTGCACCTACGTTAAATTTAGAATAAGGACAGTATGCGTTTTTTGCTGCTTCTGCTGCCTTTTTTAACAATTCTTCGTTTGTCATAAGACCTCCACACAACTTTTGTTAACTCTCCCCGACTGACAAGTCGGGAAAACATTATAACACAAATTTCTAAAATCATTCATATACAGGATATAAATTTTTTTATAAATAAGGATAATTATTTGTGTAATAATTAAACGGGGACATGCCCTTTTTGGGGAAGAAGTTAACAGATAAAATATTTTGGTAACATTTGTTAACATTTGTGACTTAAAGTATTACAATATAGTATTATTTTAATAACAGAATGGAAAAATAGAGGCTTAAGGTGGCAGAAAAATTAATCATATCAGGGGGACAACAGTTAAATGGCACAGTTTCAATCAGCGGTGCAAAAAATGCCGTTTTGAAATTAATGGCTGCAACACTCCTTGCAAAAGATGTCACTAAAATTTATAACGTTCCTGAATTGACCGACGTAACGATTATGCTTAGCGTAATTGGTGGTTTGGGTGCAAAAACTTCGTATGACAAAGTTGAAAAAAGCGTTACGATTGATACAAGAGAATTGACGAGCATCGTAGCAGGTTATGAATTTGTAAGCCGAATGAGAGCGTCATTTATCGTTTTGGGTGCATTGGTCGGAAGATGTAAAGAGGCAATCGTTGCACTTCCCGGAGGTTGTGCAATCGGTGAAAGACGAGTTGACTTCCACATCAGAGGGCTTGAAAGCCTCGGTGCTACTATTAAAATCGAAAACGGATACGTTCACGCTCATGCACAAAAATTGGTCGGAACAGACATTTATTTGGATATTCCGTCAGTTGGTGCAACGGAAAACTTAATGTTGGCGGCTGTTTTGGCAGAAGGTTCAACAAGAATTCAAAACGCTGCACAAGAACCTGAAATCGTTGATTTGGCAAACTTCCTCAACGCAATGGGTGCAGATGTTAACGGAGCAGGAACATCTGAAATTGTAATTAACGGAGTCAAGGAAGAACAACTTCACGGGGTTGAATACACGACAATCCCGGATAGAATCGAAGCAGGTACTTATATGGCTGCAATCATTGCAACCAAAGGAAAAGGTATCATTCGAAACATCAATCCTTCTCATTTGACATTCTATACATCAAAACTTACACAAATGGGTGCGAAGATTAAATTAATTGAGCCAACGGCATTTGAAGTAAGTTGTAACCAAAAATTAAAAGCGTTAAACATCGTAACGCAACCTTACCCTGGATTTCCGACAGACTTGCAATCGTTGGGAATGGCTTTGTTGACTGTTGCAGACGGTGTCAGCATCATCACAGAAAGTCTTTACGAAAACAGATTTATGCAAGTTCCGGAACTCAGAAAAATGGGTGCTGATATTCACCAAGAAAGAAATCATGCTTTGATTAAAGGTGTTGAAAGACTTTCAGGTGCAAACCTCAGAGCGAGCGACTTGAGAGCGGGTGCTGCATTGGTAATTGCGGCATTGATGGCTGATGGATACAGCACGATTGACGAATTGCATCACATTGACAGAGGTTATGAACTTTTAGTTCCGAAATTAAAAGCATTGGGTGCAAATATTGAAAGAGTTGACGGCGAACAAGATATTGTCGCTGACAAAGTTAGAGGAAACCTTAATGGAACAACCAAAGTATAAAAGGTGGTATGACCACGACCCTGTGCTTTTGCAGGTTATAAACATTTTGAAAGATTATCAGACAGAATTGCGTGCACAAGCGGAAGTTTTTCTGTTGAAGATTGAAGAAAGAGTTTCGAAAGAAACTATTGAAAAATTCTATGAAATGGTTAAACCGGCAGACGGAAACCGTTGGTATGACAAAGATCCGGTTATTTCAAAAACGGTTGAACTTTTGAGAGTCGTTCCGCCAGATGTTCAAAAAGCGGCTGCGGAACATTTCTTGAAAACCTTGAAAGATTTGGGCATTGACCCTGAAAAGGCTAAAGAAGAACAAAATAATTCTGAAGAAAAATAATTATAAAAAAGACCTCGAAAGGGTCTTTTTTGTTGAAAAAAATTATTTATGCTAAGATGAAAACTGTATGGAAGTATGTTTATCGATATTAAATAAAATAGATTCATTCCTTTGGGGTGCACCGCTGATTATCCTTTTAATCGGTACGGGGATTTATTTGACGCTCAGATTGGGATTTTTGCAAGTTTTTAAGTTGCCGCTTGCACTGAAATTGATTTTCAAGGCGGAAAACAAAGGCAAGGGCGAAGTTTCGAGTTTCAAATCACTTTGCGTGGCACTCGCTGCAACGGTCGGAACGGGAAACATCGTCGGTGTTGCCACCGCTGTCAAAATGGGCGGACCAGGGGCATTATTTTGGATGTGGGTTGCAGCATTTTTCGGAATGGCGACCAAGTATGCCGAAGGCTTGCTTGCGATAAAATACCGTTCTGTGGATAAAAACCGCAATATTTCAGGCGGTCCGATGTATTACATCAGAAAAGGTATGGGCGAAAAATATAAACCTTTGGCGATATTTTTTGCTTTTGCAACAATGCTCGTAGCGTTTTTTGGAATAGGAACTTTTCCACAAGTTAATGCCATTATCGATAGCGTAAATATTTCATTTGGCGTGCCAAAATTGGCGACAAACATTGTGTTGACAGTGATTGTCGGCTCAATTATTTTCGGCGGATTGAAGAATATTGCAAAAGTCACCTCGAAATTGATACCGTTTATGGCAATTTTTTATATCGGCATTTCGTTCGTGATAATTTGCATGAATATAACGTCCGTACCTGACGCAATCAGATTGATTGTCAAGGACGCTATTACGGGAAGTGCCGCAGTAGGCGGATTTGCAGGCTCAACAATTATGATGGCAATGCAAAGCGGGGTTGCAAGAGGAATTTTCTCAAACGAAGCAGGTTTGGGTTCAGCACCGATTGCAGCAGCGGCGGCAAAAACTCACTATCCGTCAGAACAAGGCTTAATTTCAATGACAGGAACATTTATCGATACAATTATAGTTTGCTCGATGACCGGATTGGTTTTGGTCTTGACGGGGGTATGGTCAGGCGAATACAGCGGTGCAGCAATGACTTCGGCTGCATTTGTTAAAGGTTTCGGAAACATTGGAAGTATTTTGTTAACATTGTCGCTTGTGCTTTTTGCATTTACGACAATTTTGGGCTGGAACTATTATGGTGAAAGGGCTTGCGTGTATTTGTTCGGAGTTAAGGGAATTACCCCGTATCGGGTGATATTCATTGCAATGATTGCACTTGGCGTGTTCTTGAAACTCGATATCATTTGGATTTTGGCTGATATTGTGAACGGATTGATGGCAATACCGAACTTGATAGCGTTGGTGGCACTTTCGGGCGTCGTTGTTGAGGAAACGAAATTGTACCTAAATCTTAAATTAGCGGAAAATAATTAGAGGCTTATTATGAAATGCAAATTGTGTAATTTTGATAACCCTGATAACGAAACTATTTGCCAATATTGTGGCAGTAACTTGAAACCATTTCGTGCAACTTTCTTTAATGTTTTGATAATTTTGTTAGTTGTTTTTATAGCGATTGGACTGAAAGATTTTGCAAAAGAGCATGTTTTTGGATATTTTGTATTACTTTGCGTTATGGTAATTATATCGTTGATACATGCCATAATCTCCTGTGTCGAAGGGTATAAGAGCCGAAAAATTCGTAAGAAAAATAATATTGATATAAAATCATTGTTGGCTATTGCTAAAGAACGTATTATTATGGAAACGTTTGATGAAATTCCGCTCGTCTTGGTAAAAGATGGCTCAAAAAATGTTCCTTGCGACTTGGTGGTTGATGGTAATAATTATTATATAAGAACAAAAGATGCTGGAAATACAACCCCGAAGGCGATTTCTGATATCTCAAAAGTCAAAGTCGGCAGAGTTTTTAAGTTAAAAAATAAGAAATTTTATCAAGTAACATTTGTGCTTGCTGATGAAGAGGAATGTAAATTTTTGGCAGATGAAGAATCGGCATTTTTGTTGAACTTTTTCGTGGAAAAATTCGAAATTACTATTGAAAAATTGTCAGAAGAAAAATAATATTGCTAGCTACGCCATTACCGTCATACTAAAGAGCAAGCGAAATATCTATTTTTTAAATTTAACGAAAATTTCTTCACCCGTTCATTCACCGTATAATCACTAACTTTCTGCTACTAAACAAACAGATTACTATACAAAACAACAAAAAATTTTTCAAAAATCAAGCAATTTTTTTCACCCAAAATACTTAATATATATGTAGATGAAAAAAACATCTGCGAAAAGAATACATGGAAATTACGCAATTATCCAAAGCCCT